>JAYVME010000247.1:0-4479 GCA_043759115.1 Betaproteobacteria bacterium
AGCCATACCCGTGGTTGAAAGTGCCGCGCGCTGAAGCCCGCCGGCAAATAGCCATCCATGGTCATGCGTAGAACCTTAAGTAAGTGCCATTCCGCTTAACCCCTTTGTGGGTTGCCGGCCGTTTATAGCGGTGACATCGCTTTGATGTTCAATCGACGGAGAGAAAATCGTGAAAAAAGCGTTAATTGCAATCGCTCTGATGGTGGGCGTCGCGGGCCAGGCCCAGGCAGTGGGCGGGGTTGCCGACGTATCGGTTTACGACCGCGCCGAGAATCGCACGCTGCCGGTCTACTATCATGAACGCCGCTATTACGTCGCGGGCAAGCCGGGCAACGAATATCAGGTGAATATCCGCAACAATCAACCCGGCGAGATCCTGAGCGTCATCGCGGTCGACGGCGTTAATGCGGTGTCGGGCGAAACCGCCAACTGGAGCCAGACCGGGTATGTCCTGAGCCCTTACACCGCGTTTGGCGTCAAAGGCTGGCGCAAGAGCCTGCAGCGCACCGCGGCGTTCTTTTTTACCGAACTCGAAAATTCTTACGCGGCGCGCAGCGGCCGACCCGACAACGTCGGCGTCATCGGCATTGCGGTGTTCCGCAAGAAAGCCGAACCGTCGGTTGGCATCAACCGCTATTTCGAGCGCAAGCGCCAGGCGCCAGCCGATGACTCGCAGCCGGCCAGCGAGGGGAAGAACGCATCGAAGGACGAGATCAGCCAGCAGGGCGCTCGCACCGAGGCCGATGCACCGCGCGTAGCGCCGGCCACGCCACAACCCGAGCCGAAAAAGCTCGGCACCGGGCATGGGCAAAGCGAAACTTCCGTCGTGCGTTATGCAAATTTCGAGCGCGCATCGACCACGCCGGATGAGGTGATCACAATTTATTACGACAGTTATCGCAATCTCGTGGCGCAGGGCGTGATCCGGGACAACACGCGGCTGGCGCGCCCGAACCCGTTTCCCAATCAGTTCGTCCCCGATCCGCGCTGAACATCCTTTACAGCAGCCCGCCGCGCGCGGGTTGCCCAAGTGCCGCGGGTTGCGCATACTGGCAACCCGTTATGCCGCAGAATGAGAACTCGAGCGACGAGGAGTTGATGGAGCGCTACCGCGATGGCGATGCCGGGGCGTTCGATGTGCTCTACGGGCGCCACAAGGGCGGCGTGTTTCGCTACCTGGCGCGCCAATGCGGCAACCGCGGCATCGCCGAGGAGCTCTTTCAGGATGTATGGATGAATCTGATCCGGGCGCGCGCGGCCTATACCGTACAGGCCAAATTCACGACCTACCTCTACCGGCTTGCGCATAACCGGTTGATCGATCATTACCGTTCGCAGTCGGGCAAGCTGCCGGCGTCGTTCGATGATGACGACGGCCCGTCGCTTGATAACGTGGCGGCCGCGCGCACCGATGACCCCGCGATTAGCGCCGAAGTCAGGCAACAGGCGCAGCGTATGCTGCAACTCATTGAAAATTTGCCGGCCGCGCAGCGCGAGGCATTTTTATTGCAACAGGAGTCTGATATGAGCATCGAGGAAATCGCGCAGGCAACCGGTGTCAACCGGGAAACCGCGAAAAGCCGTTTGCGCTACGCAATTGCGAAATTGCGGGAAGGCGTGCAGCAACTGGACTAGGCCTATGAGCGAAACTCCGCAGAACGATCTCGAGCGTGACGCCATGCTGACGGCGATTTATCGCACGGCTGGGCAGGACGCGCCGCCGGTCGCGCTCGATGCGGCGATTCTTGCCGCGGCGCGGCGCGAGGTGGGGGCACGGCCGCATCCCGCCGGTTTTTCCTTCGGCGGCTCGTGGCGTACGTCGCTGTCGATCGCCGCCGTTCTCGTACTGAGCGTGAGCCTCGTCACGCTGATGCGCGAAGAGGCGTCCAAACTCACCGCGCCGCCGCGCGCGGACGTGCCGGCGGTTAAGACGAAACTCAAATCGTCAGTCGCGTCTGATGACAATGCGGCGCCTGACGCCGTGGACTTGCGCGATAGCAAGGTTGCGGCGTCGACCGAACGGCAGCGGCAGCCTGCTCCACTCGATGCACAACGGGAAATTGTGCAGGCACCTGCCGCCGCACCACCGGGGAAAGCGGCAGCCAAGCCGGCGCGGGCGGTCGAGCCTGCAGCCGATCGCCCCATACCGTTTCCGGCTATCGGCGCAAGCTCCGGTGCGTTGACCGAAAATAAAACCCAGATTGTGCCGGCGGCCACCCCTGCTGACCGCGTCGACCCCGCATCTCGCGGGCAAGCTGACTATGCGCCGGCCAAGCAAGCTGCGGAGTCACCGCCCGCTTCGGTTGCCGGGGTGCCGCCAGCGCCCGCCGCGCCGCAGGCCAAACCCGCGTCCCCCGCAGTTACTACGAGCAAGCTGGAACGCGCCGTTGATTTACCGCCCGAGAAGTGGCTTGAGCGCATCGAGGAATTGCGCAAGCAGGGCAAGTTCGAAGAGGTCCGAGCGAGTTTGGCTGACTTCAGAAAGCGCTATCCGGATTACCGGCTACCGGATTCATTGCGGGACTGGGCGAAGCCGTGAGTCTGCTGGCCGACGACACAACCGATCCGCCTCCTGTCATACCGCTTGAACCGGTGGCGGGCGCCTGCTGCCAAAGCGGTTGCGACCTTTGCGTCTACGACCGTCACTGGAATGCGGTAAATCGCTATGAGCAGGAGTTGGCGGAGTGGAAAATGCGTCAAACGGCTACTCGGCCTCTTTCTGAAAAATATGCATAACTTATTGAATAACAACAATAAAAACATTGTTATTTAAGTCGTTTTACGCGAACCAACCGGGTTCGCCGTGGTCGAAAGTGGGTTAGTTGCGGTTTCGACCAAAATTCCCTTGAACGCGACGCACCATCAGGCTGCTCGCGAGGGCTTATTCGATTTGACAAGGCCCTGAAAACCCATATAATGCCGCCTCTTTGTGCGTCGCACCATGATAGCTTGAATGGTCGATCCGGGGCAACAAAAGGGCAAAAATTCTTGTTGCTAATCGCCAACGCGACCACTAGAATTGCCGAAATTTTTTATGGAAACCACAATCTGTAGTGGTTACTTGTTTTAAACCGTTGTATTGAGGAGTGCCGTTACCCTAGCAAGGTAACTATCAGCCGGTGGCAGTTTGGCCGGCGATTTACGAAAGGAGGTTTTGCGTCATGGCAAAATCACACCCCGCACAGTTTGACGATCAAGGCGTCCTGCAGCTTACCCAGTGGGCGCGCAACACGGTGGCCAGTTTTACATTGATGGCCTGTCTCGCTTCTCTCGGCATCATCCTGCATTCCCAATATGGTGTGCGTCTTGCCAGCGCTATCGTGCATGGCTTGGGTGCGTTCGATCTGGCGCAGCTGGTGAACTTGACGGACAGCCCGGCAACGCCGGCAGTATTTGATGCGAACGAGCGAAAATACCGCGCTGTTGGCGACTATCTGGCGCGCCGCTATCGCGTGTCTTCCGCGATGACGACGGATGTTGTGGCCAAGGCTCATACGATCGGTGCCGACCTCAAGATTGACCCGTTGTTGATCCTGGCCGTGATTTCGGTCGAGTCGCGTTTCAATCCGGTGGCGGAAAGCGTGATGGGCGCCAAAGGTCTGATGCAGGTGATACCGCGCTATCACAGCGACAAGTTTGATCCGCTGGGCGGCGAGAAGGTGGCGTTCGATCCGCAGATCAATATATTGGTAGGCGCCAAGATACTTAAAGAATACATTCGCCGCACCGGTGATATTGCCGACGCCCTGCAGCTTTATGTCGGCGCCAGTTCGGACGAAAACGAGAATGGCTATTCCGGCAAGGTGATGGCGGAACGCGAGCGCTTGAACCAGATTCTGCGCCAGTTCCAGAGCCAGAACCAGAACCGCACAGCGCAACACCAGCCCCTCGTCAAGCCGCTCGCCGCTTCGATCTGATCCGCAACGTTGGCGGCGGGGCGCGCGCAAGGCCCGCATGGCAAGGCGTTTGGGCGAAGTAATCGCAAACTTAAGCGGAAGACTTAAAACTCAATGCCTGGCATCGTAGCAGGCTGCCGGCGCGGAGCAGTATCGCGTTTCCGCGCGGCATTCATCACCGGGCATCGCCACTCCGCGGCGGAATCGAATACGTGCAGGTAACGTGCGCGACCGGTTCCGGGTCCCCATCTGAAAAAAGCGTAACTTCCCCGACTGCCAGCCGCTTGCCGACTTTCAGCAATTTTGCTTCGCCTATCACGTCGTGCTGCGCGGGCTTACGCAGGAAATTGATGTTCAGGCTGGTGGTTACCGCCAGCGGCACCAGGCCAATCTCGCCGAGCAAAGCTGCGTACATTGCGACGTCTGCAAGCGCCATCAGGGTCGGCCCCGATACGGTATCGCCTGGACGCAGGTGTTTTTTGCCGACGCGGAAGCGCGCGCGTGCCGCTTTCCCACCTATCGTCTCGATGCTGATATGACCCTCGTAATCGAGTTGGAATTCGCGCAGCAGATCCTGCACCTG
>JAYVME010000248.1:0-10132 GCA_043759115.1 Betaproteobacteria bacterium
GCGTCTATGTAGTCCGCATCGTGCACGCGCGTGAGATGCTCGCGCTGCGCCAGCGGCGCCTCGGCGTGCAAGAGGTAGTTGGCGAGGCCCGATGCGATCAACTGGTCATCGATCGCGCGCAGGCGCGCCGGGCACTCGGGATGCGTAGCCCCCATGTCATGCATGAGGCAGGCGGGGTGGGTGATAAATGCCGTGGTCACAGCGGTTTGCGTACAAACTAAATTGACGATGCAGCGATCTTATTCTGGACGTGCGGCATTGTCTATCTTCCGGCCGCCGACATCCGGCGGCGGTGAGTTAAAATCCGGCGTCGCCCGCAGCCGGTTTTCGCACGATGCAGCCCTACCCCCAACATCTGATCAAGACGATACATCTTGCCGACGGCACGCCGGTCAGGCTGCGCCCGATCCGCGCCGCGGACGCGCAGATTGAGCAGCACTTCGTGCGCGGCCTCTCCGATGAGGCGCGTTATTTTCGCTTCATGGACATGCTGCGCGAATTATCGCCGCAAATGTTGAAGCAGATGACCGACATCGATTACCACGATCAGATGGCCCTGATCGCCGTCATCGAGGTGCATGGCAAGGAAGTTGAAATAGCAGTTGGGCGCTATGTCGTTTTCCCCGGCACTGATGATTGCGAATTCGCGATCGTAGTCGGCGACAAATGGCAGGGAAAGGGCATCGCCACTGCGTTGATGCAGCAGCTGATCATGTCGGCCCGCGCGCGCGGACTCGGAAAAATGATCGGTGAAGTGCTGACGAGCAACAGCAAGATGCTGCACTTTGTCACCACGCTGGGCTTTCACGCCCACATGGATGCGGATAACCCGACGCAGATGCGGGTGACCAAAAACCTCCGCGAGAACGAAAATTCTGAATAGCAGTTTTACTTGCCAAGTTACCCCGCGGATTCCGTCAATTCCAGCAGTCGGCTACCAGTCATCCCTCACCGTTCGGTTACAATCACGCCTGCCATGAATGCGCAACTCGAAACCGTCGTACGCCAGGTCGGCACTATCATCCTCGGCAAGGAGCACCAGATCCGGCTCGCCATCGCATGCATGCTCGCGCGCGGCCACCTGTTGATCGAAGACATTCCCGGCGTCGGCAAGACAACCCTCGCGCACGCGCTCGCAACTTCGCTGGGCCTGCAATTTCAGCGCATACAATTCACGAGCGACCTTCTGCCCGCGGATATCCTCGGCGTGTCCATTTTCGACCGTGAAGCAAGCAACTTTCGCTTTCACCCCGGCCCGATTTTCGCGCAGGTAATCCTGGCCGACGAAGTCAACCGCGCCACGCCCAAAACGCAAAGCGCGCTGCTCGAGGCGATGGAAGAGCACCAGGTCACGACAGAGGGCGAAACGCGGCCGTTGCCGGCGCCGTTTTTCGTGATTGCGACACAGAACCCGTCGCATCAAATCGGTACTTTTCCCCTGCCGGAATCCCAGCTTGACCGTTTCCTGATGCGCATCGAACTCGGCTATCCCGACGCCGCCGCCGAGCGGGCGCTGCTGCAGGGTGTCGACCGCCGCGACCTGCTGCCGACGCTTGCCCCGTGCATGCAGCCGGAAGAACTCGCGGCGCTGCAACGCGCCGCGCGCGAGGTGCACGCCTCGGGTGCCTTGCTCGACTATCTGCAGGCGCTCGTCGACTACAGCCGCAAATCGCCCGACTACGTCAATGGCCTGTCGCCGCGCGCCGCTCTTGCGCTGCTCAACGCCGCGCGCGCGTGGGCGATGATGCACGGCCGCCAGCAGGTGTTGCCCGAGGACGTGCAGGCCATCGTGCCGGGCGTGGTCGGCCATCGGCTGTATATTGCACACGACAACACACGCATCAACGGCGCCGCGGTCGCGGAGCGACTCATTGAAGCGGTGCCCATTCCGTGAGGCGCGAGGGGTGAGGAGTGAGGCGTGAGGCGAGAACAACGAGTCACGAGACGCGCTTTCCGCCTTACGCCTCACGCCTCACGCCTGTCTTCGCTTTCCTTGCCGCGCCGTACCGGGCGCTACGCGCGCATGCCGACCGCTGGCTGTTTCAGCTACGCGGCCCCGAAGCAGGCTACATAGAACTGGTGCAGCGGCGCATTTTCATCCTGCCCTCGCGCCACGGCATGCTCTACGTCGGCGCGTTGCTTCTGATGCTGACCGGATCGATCAATTACAACCTGAGCCTGGGTTTCATCCTCACGTTTCTGCTCGCCGCACTCGGCGTCAACGCAATCCTGCACACGTTCCGCAATCTCGCCCGACTGCGAATTTCCGCGGGCCGCGTGGCGCCGGTATTCGCCGGCGACACCGCGCGTTTCACACTTGTCATGGACAACCCGGGCACGCTGGATCGCTACAGTATCGCCGTCACGCGCGGCCCGCGTGATGCGATATACACGGACGCGCCGGCGCTGCAATCGACGATCGTCGGCGTGCCGGTGCCCGCGCCGCGCCGCGGCGTGCTGCGCCCCGGCCGGCTGACGCTGTTTACGCAGTTCCCGCTCGGGCTATGCTACGCGTGGGCGTATGTCGAACCCGACACGCAATGCATTGTGTATCCGCGACCGGAAGCAGGACGCGTGCCGCTGCCCGCATACGATACTCACGACGGAACCGGCATAAGCCGCGGCGCCGGCCACGAAGACTTCGCCGGATTGCGCACCTACCATCCCGGCGATTCACCGCGGCATATTGCGTGGAAAGCCGCCGCGCGCGGGGAAACTTTGCTGACCAAGCAATTCAGCGGCCGCGCCGATACCGAGTTATGGCTCGACTGGAATGCCACGCCCGACACGCTGGGAGTCGATGCCAGGCTGTCGCGTCTCGCGCGCTGGGTGATCGATGCCCACACCGCGGCGCTGAGTTTCGGCCTGCGTCTGCCCGGCATCACGCTGCCGCCCGCGCCGGGCGATGCACAGCGCGACCGCTGCCTGGAAGCGCTGGCGCTGTTTCAACCCGCATCGGCATGACGAATGCCATCGACAGGTTTCACCTGCGTCACGTCGCGTGGCTGCTGGCCTCGCTCGCGTTGGTCGCGGCCCCGCATACCGAACGGCTGCCGTGGTGGATTACGCTCCTGGTGGTTATGCTGTTTGTGTGGCGCGGCTACGTTGCACTGATGGGCCTTGCACTGCCGCGCAAATGGATGCTGCTGCTGATCGCGGCGGGCACGCTCGGCGGCATCTACATCAGTTACGGCCGCATCCTCGGCCGCGACTCCGGCATCGCGCTGCTGATGGTAATGCTGGCATTAAAGCTGATGGAAATGGCCACGCTGCGCGATGCCATGGTCTTGATCTTCATTGCCTACTTTCTGGTCATCACGAATTTTCTGTATTCGCAAACCATCCCGACCACGGTCTTCATGCTGGGTGTCCTCTGGATCATCACCGCCACGATGGTCGGCTTCCAGTTTCACGCGCGGCAGCCCGGCTTCCGTTATCAACTGCGTGTCGCCGGCAGCATGCTGCTGCAATCGATTCCACTGATGCTCGTGCTGTTCCTGTTGTTCCCGCGCGTGCAGGGTCCGCTGTGGGGCATGCCGCAGGACGCCTTCTCCGGCGTCACCGGCCTGTCCGAGGAAATGGCGCCCGGCAGCGTAAGCAATCTCCTGACGTCCGACGCCGTTGCGTTTCGCGTCAATTTCGAGTCCGCGAATACACCGTCGTCCCAGCAACTCTACTGGCGCGGGCCGGTCATGTGGGATTTTGACGGCTATACGTGGAGCGCACCGCGGGTACCCTACCCGCTGCCACGGACATACGAGCCGCTCGACAGCCCCGTCGAATACACCGTCACCGTCGAACCGCACGGCAAACGCTGGCTCTTTGCGCTCGATCTGCCGGCAAAATCGCCGCCGCGCAGCACCATGACCAGCGATTACCAATTGCTGTTTCAAACCGCCGTCACCACCCGCCTGCGCTACGACATGATCTCCCATCTGCGCTACCGCGACAACGGCGAGCTGCCGCGCTACGAACTGCAGCGCGCGCTGCGCTTGCCCGGCACCGCCAATCCGCGCACGCGCGAACTCGCGCGCGACATGCGCCGGCGCGCGACCGACGACCGCGCCTATATCAACGCCGTGCTCGGCATGTTCCGCAATCAGAATTTTTCGTATACGACGACGCCGCCGCTGCTTGGCGCCGACCCGGTCGACGAATTTCTGCAGACGACCCAGGCGGGCTATTGCGAGCACTATTCGTCCGCCTTTGCGGTGCTCATGCGCGCCGCCGGCGTGCCCGCACGCGTCGTCACCGGCTACCAGGGCGGCGAACTCAATACGGTCGGCAATTACATGATCGTGCGCCAGGCGGATGCGCATGCGTGGGTCGAAGTATGGCTCGCTGACGAAGGCTGGACGCGCGTCGACCCGACAGCGGCGGTCGCCCCCACCCGCGTGCAGTCCGGCGCGGTCGCCGCCGTGCCGCAGGGTGAAGCATTGCCGCTGCTCTTGCGCGGCGAATTCCGCTGGCTGCACCGCGCGCGCCTCACCTGGGATACGCTGGCGAATTCGTGGAATCAGGTGGTGCTCGAATACACCATCGACCGGCAACGCCAATTGATGCAGCGTATCGGCATTGATGACGCAACGTGGCAAAGCATGGCAACGGTCATGTTTATGGCAGCCGGCGCGATCACACTGGTGCTGGCGCTCTTGATGCTGCGCCGGCTCCGCGCGCTGCGCCCCGACCCGGTGGCCGCCGCTTACGCGCGCTTTTGCGCGCGGCTCGCGAAACGCGGCGTATCCCGCCACCCCAGCGAAGGCCCCGATGCGTTCCGCCAGCGCGCCGCCGCGGCGCAACCGGAACTCGCCGCGGCCATCAACGCCATCAGCGACCTCTACATACGCCTGCGCTATGGCAGGCAGGCACCGGGGGAGAAGGTAGCGGACTTGCAACGCGCGGTGGCGAATTTTCGCGTGCGCGCCTGAACGCCGCACCAGGTCAGCGGCGCGATCAGGTCGGATGGTCGGCCGGCAGCAGCTTGAGCGGATCGATCGGCTTGCCAAAACGCCTGATCTCAAAGTGCAGCTTGACCTGATCGGCATCGCTGTTGCCGAACTCGGCGACTTTCTGGCCTTTGACCACCGTCTGGCCTTCCTTGACCAGCAACTGGCTGTTGTGCGCGTAAACGCTCAAATATTCCTTGTTATGCTTGATGATGACCAGCTTGCCATAACCGCGTATGCCGTCGCCGCTGTAGAGCACTTTGCCCGGGGCGCTGGCAATCACCGCCTGGCCGAGTTTGCCGGCGATGCCGATGCCCTTCAGATTCGTGGTTTCGTTAAACGTGCTCAGGACCTTGCCACCCGCCGGCCATCCCCAGTCTATTTTTTCGTCATCGTCCACGCTGGCGGGAGATTTTTCGTCAGGTCGCGGGTCGACCTTGGCAACTGTCGGCGCAACCGGCCTGGCTTGCGGTGGCGCCGACAACTGCGCAAACGCCTGCTCCGAATACGGCACTTTAACCGCCTTGGGTTGCGACTTGACCGCTTCGCTGCCGGTGGCCGGCGCCGCCAATCCGCCGACCGGACGCCCTTCCACCTGCGGCGCGGTTTTCAGCGGCGTGGCGACGACGGTCGACAGCGGCGCGCGCAAGCGCAACGACTGGCCGATGCGAATCACGTTGGGATTGTCGAGAGCGTTCCACTCGGCAAGTTCCTTGTAATCGAGTCCCTGATCAAGGGCGATCGTGTACAAAGTGTCGCCTTTCTTGACCGTGTAAAACTCGGGACGCGGATCCGCTTCGCGCACCGCCGGCGCTGGCACCGGCACTGCCGCCGGCTTGGCCACGGGCTTCGACGCAGCCGCGGTACGATCGCTCACCGGCGCGGGATGACGCGACGTCATGCACCCGTAACCGGCGAACATCGTCAGTAACGCGACAACGCAGATTCTGGAAAATACGCGGCCCGGCATCAACTCAGTCCCGACAGCATAGGCACGAAATTAACCGCATCGAGCTTCGCTTCTGAAAAACCGCGCGCACCGCGTTCGATCACGCATAGATGCTGCTCGCGCGTGCCCATCGGCACGACCATCCTGCCGCCAACCGCAAGCTGTTCTTTCAATGCGGCAGGCACATGCGTAGCCGCGGCAGTCACGAGAATCGCATCAAACGGCGCGGCCTCGGGAATGCCGGTGTGGCCGTCGGTGTGCTTGAACCGGACATTGGTGATGCGCAACTCGCGCAAGTGCTTGCGTGCCTTCGCCAGCAGTTGCAGCAGGCGCTCGACCGAGTACACCTCGCCCACGAGGCGCGCCAGTATCGCCGTCTGATACCCGCAACCGGTACCAATCTCAAGCACCCTGCCGAGCGATTTTCCCGCCGTCAGCAACTCGGTCATGCGCGCGACGATGTAGGGTTGCGAAATGGTCTGACCGAAACCCAGCGGCAATGCGAAATCCTCGTAAGCGCGGCTCGCCAGCGCATCTTCAACAAAAATATGCCGTGGAATCTCGTTCATCACGTTGAGCACGGCCTCGTCGACGATACCCTGCTCGCGCAGACGCTCGATCATGCGCAGGCGTGTGCGCTGCGAGGTCATGCCGATGCCGGAAATGCGCTCGCTCACGTCATCCAGTCCCGGATCGTCTGCAGTTGTGCGAAATGCGTCAAATCGACCTGCAACGGCGTCACCGAAACGACCGTGCGGGCCGCCGCATTGAAATCCGTACCTTCGCCCGCATCCTGCGCGCCGCCCGCGGCACCCACCCAGTAGACGGTGCCACCGCGCGGCGTCGTGGACTTCACCACTGCTTCGGCTTTGTGGCGTTTACCCAGGCGCGTGATTTCAACGCCGCGCAGTTCATCGTACGGAACGTCAGGGACGTTCACGTTGAGCAAGGTCGGTTCGCGCAGCGGCTGGCGCAGAAAACGCTGCGTGATATCGGCGGCAACCCGCGCCGCCGTAATGAAATAATCATTGCCCGTCGCAACCAGCGAGATTGCCACCGACGGTATCCCCAGCAGAAATCCCTCGGTCGCCGCGGCGACTGTGCCCGAATAGATCGTGTCGTCCCCCATGTTCGCACCGTGATTGACGCCGGAAATTACGACATCCGGCATTTCATCCAGGAGCCCGGTGACGGCGAGATGCACGCAGTCGGTCGGCGTGCCGTTGACGTAAAAAAATCCATTGCCCGCCTTACGCACGCTGAGTGGCCGGTCAAGCGTGAGCGAGTTGCTGGCGCCACTGCGGTCGCGCTCGGGGGCGACGACCGTAATCCTGCCCAAAGGCGCAAGCGTCGCGGCCAGGATCGCAAGACCCGGCGCGAAATAACCGTCGTCGTTACTCAGCAGGATATGCATGCTTCGCGTTGTGAATTCGGCTTGCGTTGCGGCCGGGCCGGCCGCCGGAAATCATGCACCATCGCTTGAGGAAATTTCGAGACCGTGACAGGAATCTTCAGTCTGAAATTATAGCATGCGCCTCTCGCGCACCATTCGATTCCGTGCCCGCCGCGCGGCCTGCAGATGCCGCGTCTTAAGCCGGCGCGGATTGATGCTAGCATAGCGCCTTTTCAAACGCGTTCCGTCGCACTTATAGAGGCACCGGCAATTGAAGGATACGAACATGAGTTTCATCGCACCCAGAATGCACCGCATCAAACCGTCGCCGAGTTCGATGGCGACCATGCGCGTGCGCGAACTGCAAGAGGCCGGTCGTAAAATCATCGGTCTTACGGTCGGCGAACCGGACTTCGATACGCCGGCCAATATCGTCGAGGCCTCGATACGCGCGCTGAAAGGCGGTCAGACCCGCTACACCAACGTCGACGGCACGCCTGAGTTGAAAGATGCGATCGCCCTGAAATTTCAGCGCGAAAACGGGCTCAGTTACACACGCGACCAGATCACGGTCGCCAACGGCAGCAAGCAGGTGATTTTCAACGCGCTGATGGCGACAGTGACGGCCGGCGATGAAGTGATCCTGCCGGCGCCGTACTACGTTTCATACCCCGACATGGTGCAACTTGCCGGCGGCACGCCGGTGCCGGTCGACTGCCCGGAACGCACGGGCTTCAAGCTGCAGGCCGCCGACCTCGATCGCGCGATTACGCCGCGCACCAAATGGCTGATGCTTAATTCACCGTGCAACCCGACCGGCGCGGTCTATACCGCCGCCGACCTCAAACCGCTGACCGAGGTTCTGGTGCGTCATCCGCACGTCTGGATACTCACCGACGAAGTCTACGAGCATATTGTTTATGACGGCCTGAAAAGCGCGACCCCGGCGCAAGTCGAGCCGGCGCTCCATGACCGCACGTTGACGGTGAACGGCGTATCCAAAGCCTATGCCATGACGGGATTTCGCATCGGCTTCGCCGGCGGCCCCAAAGAACTTATCAAGACCATACTTAAAATGCAGTCGCAAAGCACCACCAACCCGTCGTCGATCAGCCAGGCCGCGGCAATTGAAGCGCTGACCGGCCCGCAGGATTTTCTGGTCGCGCGCGCGGAGAATTTCCGCAAGCGAAGGGATCTCGTGGTCGCGATGCTCAATGCGGCGCCCGGCATTACCTGCCGCGTGCCGGAGGGTGCCTTCTATGTGTTTGCGAACATCGCAGGCGTGATCGGCAAGCGCACGCCAGAAGGCAAGATCATCGTCAATGATCTCGATTTCGTGATGTACTTGCTCGATATCGCCGAGGTCGGAGTATTGCAGGGCACGGCTTACGGCATGTCGCCGTATATCCGCATTTCCTACTCGACTTCGACCGAAAAATTGCAGGCAGGCGGCAGCCGCATTCAGCGCGCGTGCGCGGCGTTGATATAGAATCCCGGCAGCATGAAATCCAACCGCTATTTGATCCATGCGGCCTGAGTGAGATGAGCGGTCCGCTGGCGGGGATCCGGATCGTCGACCTAACGACCGTCATACTGGGTCCTTACGCAACGCAGATACTCGGCGATCTGGGCGCCGACGTCATCAAGGTCGAGCCGCGCGAGGGCGACAACATGCGTCACTCGGCACCCATGAAGCACGCGGGCATGGGCCACATCTTCCTGCATCTGAATCGCAACAAGCGCTCTATCGTTCTGGATCTCAAGCAGGCGCGCGGCCACGCAGCGCTCCTGCGCCTGGTCAAAACCGCCGACGTGCTGATTTACAACGTGCGTCCGCAGGCGATGGCTCGGCTCAAGCTCACCTACGAGGACGTGAAGAGCGTTAATCCGAAAATAATTTACGTCGGCGCCTACGGCTTCAGCCAGCGCGGGCGCTATGCGGCAAAGCCCGCGTATGACGATCTGATTCAAGGCATGGTTGCGTTGCCCTCCCTCATTCAGCAGGCCGGCGCCGATCGTCCGCGCTTTGTTCCTTCAACGGTCGCCGACCGCATTACCGGACTGAACGCGGTCAACGCGGTAACCACCGCTCTCTTTCACCGCGAACGCACCGGCCGCGGCCAGGCGGTCGAAGTCACGATGTTTGAAAGCCTCTCCCAGTTCGTGCTCGGCGATCACATGAGCGGAAAAACATTTGAGCCGCCGATCGCCGCCATGGGTTATCCGCGTCTGCTCGCCGAGCACCGCAACCCATACGCGACCAGCGACGGTTACCTGTGCCTGCTGATATACAACGACAAGCAGTGGCGCAATTTTTTCCGACTGCTCGGTCGTGAAGAAATGTTCCTGAATGACGAACGCTTCGCGAACCAGACGAGTCGTTCAGAGCACATTGCCGAGGTCTACGCGTTCGTCGCCGCGCAGATTAAAACCCGCACCAGCGCAGAATGGCTGGCGGCACTGACCGCGGCCGACATTCCGGTGATGCCGCTGAACTCGCTCGACGATCTGCTCGCCGATCCGCACCTGAATGAGACCGGTTTCTTTTCGCTGATTGATCACCCCAGCGAAGGAAAACTACGCTCGATGGGCGTGCCAAGCCAGTGGTCGGACTCGACGCCGGACGCGTTGCGCCCGGCGCCGCGGCTGGGCGAGCACAGCGTCGAACTGCTGCGCGAGGCCGGTTACAGCGAGAGCGAAATCATTACGATGATAGCCGACGGCATAACGAACGCGACGGATTGAACCGGCCATGGACTTCTCGTTTTCCGCAGAGCAGCTCGCGATTCGCGCGGCCATAGAAAAAATATGCGCCGGCTTTGATGCCGGCTATTGGCTGAAGAA
>JAYVME010000249.1:0-4458 GCA_043759115.1 Betaproteobacteria bacterium
GGCCAGCGCGCCGATCGCCTGCGCGCCGCCGATGCCGAATACGCGGTCGACGCCGGCCAACGCGGCGGCGGCCAGCACCAGCGGGTTTTTCTCGCCGCCCGGGGTCGGCACGACCATCACGATTTCGCGCACGCCGGCCACTTTGGCCGGCAGCGCGTTCATCAGTACCGACGACGGATACGCGGCCTTGCCGCCCGGCACATAGAGTCCGACGCGATCGAGCGCCGTTATCTGCTGGCCGAGACGCGTGCCGTCCTCATCGGTGTAACTCCACGACTGCGCCAGCTGATGCTCGTGATAAACCCGCACGCGTGCCGCCGCCTGCTCAAGCGCGGCGCGTTGCGCCGTCGGCAGCGCGCTCAGCGCGCCCTGCATCTCGTCCTGTGTAAACTCGAGTTTCGCAACCGACGCCGCCTGCACCCGGTCGAAACGCCGCGTGTATTCGAGCACCGCGACGTCGCCGCGCTTTTTCACGTCCGTGAGTATGCCGGCGACGGTCACGTCGATAGCGGGATCCTGCGCGCCCTCGAACGCCAGCAACGCGTCGAGTTGCGCCGAAAATTCCGGAGCGCTCGACTTCAATCGCTTGAGCGCGATCATTTGACAGCCCGGGTCAGGTCATCCAGTAACGGTTGAATGTGGGCACGCTTTAACTTGAACGCGGCCTGGTTGACGATCAGCCGCGCGCTGATCTCGGCGATTTCCTCGACCGCGATCAGATTATTGGCTTTGAGCGTACCGCCCGTGCTCACCAGATCGACAATCGCATCCGCGAGCCCGGTCAGCGGCGCGAGCTCCATCGAGCCATACAGTTTGATCAGGTCGACGTGCACGCCTTTGGCGGCGAAATGTTCGCGTGCCGTTTGCAGGTATTTGGTCGCCACGCGCAGCCGCGCGCCCGAGCGCACCGCCTGCTCGTACGCAAAGTCTTTGCGCACTGCGACCATCAGCCGGCAGCGCGCGATCTTCAGGTCGAGCGGCTGATACAGCCCATTGCCGCCGTACTCGGCGAGTATGTCGCCGCCGGTGATTCCGAGGTCGGCGGCGCCATACTGCACGTAGGTCGGCACATCGGTCGCGCGCACAATGATAAGCCGCACGCCCGGGTGCGAAGTTGCGATGATCAGCTTGCGGGATGCGTCGGGATCTTCGGACGCGACGATGCCCGCCGCTTTCAGCAAGGGCAGGGTTTCGTTGAGAATGCGGCCCTTCGATAAAGCGATACTAATCACGGCGCCGACCTAACTAAGAAAAGGAAAAACATTTTACCGCAAAGGACGCGAAGGACGCAGAGAAAGAACAAAGACCAAAACTGCTAAATGCGATTCCAAAATCAGGAATCGGATTTCCTCCTCTACGTCTTCTTCGGGGAGAATTTGGTCTTCTTGCTTTTCCTTGGCGTCCTTGGCGTACCCCTCAAGGGGGTATTGAAAAGAATCCTTGGCGGTTCAGCTTTTCTCGCTCTAATGAACGCGCCGGATGCGCGCGCCGAGGCGAGAGAGCTTCTCTTCGATCGATTCGTAACCACGGTCCAGATGATAGACGCGTTCGATCGTGGTTTCGCCTCGCGCGGTGAGGCCGGCAATAACGAGGCTGGCCGACGCGCGCAAATCGGTTGCCATCACGGTTGCGCCCTCAAGGTGGTCGACGCCCGTCACCACCGCGGTGTTGCCTTCGACTTCGATGTGCGCGCCGAGCCGCCGCAATTCCTGCACATGCATGAAGCGATTTTCGAAGATCGTCTCGGTAATCAATGCGGTGCCGCGCGCAACGCCATTCAAGGCCATGAACTGGGCCTGCATGTCGGTCGGAAACGCGGGGTACGGCGCGGTGCGCAGGCTCACCGCGCGCAGCGCGCCCTGCGTGCGCAGCCTTATCCAGTCGTCGCCGGTTTCAATCAGAGCCCCCGCTTCGCGCAGCTTGTCGAGCACTGCGTCGAGTATGTTGGCGCGCGTGTCGCGCAGACGGATGTCGCCGCCGGTCGCCGCGGCCGCCGCCAGAAAAGTGCCGGTCTCGATGCGATCCGGCATCACGCGATAGTGGGCGGCCTTGAGTTGCGGCACGCCGGTAATCGTAATAACGTCGCCACCCGCGCCTTTGATTTTAGCGCCCATCGCCTTCAGGCAATTCGCCAGATCGACGACTTCCGGCTCGCGCGCGGCGTTCTCGATGACGGTTTCGCCGTCGGCAAGCGTGGCCGCCATCATGATGTTTTCGGTGCCGGTGACCGTCACCAGATCCATGATGATGCGCGCGCCCTTCAACCGCGGCGCCGTCGCATGCATGTAGCCGTGCTCGATGTTGATCGTCGCGCCCATCGCCTGCAGCGCTTTCAAATGCTGGTCGACGGGCCTGAGTCCGATCGCGCAACCACCCGGCAGCGACACGCGCGCCTCGCCGCAACGCGCCAGCAGCGGCCCCAGCACGAGTACCGACGCGCGCATGGTTTTGACGAGGTCGTAAGGGGCGACCGGATTATTGAGCGCTTGTGCGTTAAGTTCGACGCCGAGTTTGTCGTCGACCGACACCGCAATCCCCATTTGCGCGAGCAACCCCAGCATGGTGGTCACATCGTGCAGGTGCGGCACGTTGGCAACGCGCAGCGGCTCACGACTTAATATCGACGCGCACAGGATAGGTAATGCCGCATTCTTGGCGCCCGAGATCCGCGCCTCGCCCGTGAGCGCGACCCCGCCTTCGATGACCAGTTTATCCATGCGTTGGAGCCGCGGCGTCTACTTCTGCGCCCAGTCTTCGGGGGTGTAGGTCTGCATCGACAGGGCATGGATCTCTTCGCGCATGCGATCGCCGAGCGCGCGATAAACGACCTGGTGCTGCTGCACCTTGTTCTTGCCGCGGAACGCGGGGCTTACGATCACCGCCTCGAAATGATGGCCGTCGCCGTCGACGCGCACCAGCTCGCACTCCAGACCCTCTTCGATATAGGACTTCACTTGTTCAGGATTTACCATTCAACACCTCGGTTGTGAGTCGGTTATCAAGGCCGCAGTTTATACCCGGTTTTGGTCAACCACGGCCTGAACGCCGATAAGCCCGCAAATGCGTCCGCTCCGCAACCGCAGCGTTTGACGACGCACCCGATCTGAATCGCGGGGAGTCATTTCACGGCAAGCAGAATGTGGCCGGGTTCGCGCGGACGGCGCGCGTCAGGGCCGGGCGCGGGCGTCGCTAGGCGCCGGCGGCAACGAGATCCGCGACGCCATACAGCGCCGCCAGGCTTTTCATGCTGTCCGGCAGATTGCGGAACGATACGTGCAGGTTTTTTTGTCGCGCCGTGCGCCGCCACTCAAAGAGCACGCTCAACGCCGTGGAATCGATCTCGGTGACCGCCGCGAGATCGATCACTACATCGCCGTTCAACTGCAGCTTGCCCTCCTCGCAGAGAGCAGCCGCATTGGCGATGGTCAGCGCGCCGGATAAGCGCAGTTCGTTGCCGGCGCGTTCGATCATTTCTTGGAAACCTGCTGGGCCAGCGTCTTGTTCTTGGTCACCAGCGTTGCGATCAGCCCGTCGACGCCGCTTTTCTGAATTTCGGTGTTAAAACTGCTGCGGTAGTTCTGAACGATGCTCACGCCGGCAATGACCACGTCATAGACCTTCCAGCCCGCATCGGTTTTCTCCATGCTGTAGTTGATGTCGATCGGATCAGCGCCGGTCTTTTGCTTGATCAGCGAACGCACCACCACCTCGGTGTCGGCGGGCGCCATTTTGAGCGGACGGTACTCGATGACCTGATCGCGATACTGGGCAAGCGCGCTGGTGTAGGTATGCACCAGCAGCGTGCGAAATTCATTGATCAGGCTTTGTTTCTGCGCGTCCGATGCCTGGCGCCACGGCGCGCCGACCGCCAGCCGCGTCATGCGCAAGAAATTGAAATGCGGCAGGACTTTGGCCTCCACCAGGTCGTAAACCTTTCTCGTGTTGCCGGCCTGGATGTCCTTGTCGGCGCGCAATACCGCAATCACTTCGTCAGTGACTTTCTTTGCCAGTGCGTCGGGCGCGACGTCCTGCGCGCGACACAGCGCCGGCAGCGCCAGCACCATACTCACCAGAAATCCGCTTATGATTTTGTTCATTGTGCTTCCTTCCGTATCACTGGTTAGGAGCGGCCGAATTACTTCGCATTCGAATTGCCGCCCTCGGCCGCCTTACTGTACATGAACTGGCTGATCAACTTCTCCAGCACCACCGCCGACTGCGTGAGTTTAACGGTTTCACCGCCCGCCAGCATCCCGTCGTCCGCGCCGCCCTCAAGCCCGACGTATTGCTCGCCGAGCAGTCCGGCGGTGAGGATTGATGCCGAGGTGTCCTTGGGAAACTTGTATGTTTTCTCGATGTCCATGCTGACTTTCGCCATGAATTTTTCATTATCGAAAGTAATGCCGGCAACGCGGCCGACGACCACGCCCGCGCTTTTCACGGCCGCGCGCGGCTTGA
>JAYVME010000250.1:0-10075 GCA_043759115.1 Betaproteobacteria bacterium
AAACGACCTCCTTCACCGGCTTGCCCGAGATCGTCACTTCGCGCCCGCCGACGTGAAACGATCCCATGTCTTTCAACGCGATCGGCGCCTGCGCGCAACCGGCCAATGCCGCCACCGCGGCAATCAATAATATTTTTTTCACAATCTCCTCCTTTGCGCAGCGTTTTTAATCATCCTTCATCCTTCCGCCTTCATCCCTGTCTTCTTAGTCCACCCGCGCGCCCGAATCCTTGACCACCTTGCTCCACTTGATTTTTTCACGCTCGATGAACGCCTGGAACTGCTCGGGCGTGCCGCCGATCGGTTCGATGCCGTCGCGCATCAGCCGCTCGCTGATGTCGGGGTGTTTGAGTACCTTCGCAATTTCACTTTGCAGGCGATTGATAATGTCTTTGGGCGTGCCGCCCGGCACGCAGACGCCGGACCACGAGACCGCTTCGAAGCCGGGAATGCCGGACTCGGCGATCGTCGGAATGTCCTGCAGCGTCGGAAAACGCTTGCCGCTGGAAATGCCCAGCACCTTCAACTTGCCCGCCTTGACATGCGGCAGCGAACTTACCGGCTGGTCGAACATCAGCACGACCTGCCCCGCGAGCAGGTCGGCCATCGCGTTGCCCGTGCCCTTGTACGGCACGTGCACCATATCAAGCCCGGCGGACGTCGTGAAATACGCGGCCGACAGGTGCGACGCGGTGCCGACGCCGGAGGACGCGTAGTTGATCTGGCCCGGCCGCGCTTTGACGAACGAGATGAACTCCCTGATATTTTTTACCGGCAGCGACGGATGCACGACGACGATATACGGCAGGGAGCCGGTCTGCGTCACCGGGATCAGATCCTTGTCCGCGTTGTACGGCACGCTCTTGTAGAGGTAAGGAATGATCGCGAAATTGCCGGTGGTGCACGCGAACATCGTATAGCCGTCGGGCGGCGACTTGGACAGCGCCTCCGCCGCGATGATACCGCCGGCACCCGTGCGATTGTCGACCACCACCTGCTGACCGATATTCTCCGACATTTTCTGCGCGATCAAGCGCGCGACGATATCAGTCGAACCGCCCGGCGCAAAACCCACCAGAAAACGGATCGATTTATTCGGAAAGTTTTGCGCCGGGGATGCGGCGCTCAAAACAGCGAGCGCCAACGTTAGAAGCAATGTCGCGGTAATGCGCATGACGCCTCCCATAAAAATGCAAACTGGATTATCGCAGAACTACTGTTAAAGCGGACGCCATGCGCCGCTTTAACGCTACCCGTTCGAACGGCTATGGAGCGCCATTCAACGCGCGGCAATACTCAATCTAAGCCATGCCTATCGGTTCAGCCAGTTGCGCCAGCACCTTGCCCGGCCGCGCGCGCATCAGCGCCTCGAGTTCGCTGCGCACTTTGCGATAGCCCGGATCATCGAAACGGTTATTCATTTCGCCGGGATCGTTGACGAGATCGTACAGCTCGCCCGCACCCGAACCGAGTTCGAACGTGCATTTGTGCGTTTTGGTGCGCACCGTGCGCAATTGCAGGGCAACGCCGCAGCGCGACGGATGCACGTGCCATTCGCTCCATGCCGCGTCGCGCGTCGGCGTCTTGCCGTCGAGCAACGGTTTTAACGTGCGGCTTTGTAATGCCATCGGCGCGGCGACACCCGCGTAATCGTAAAACGTTGACGCGAGATCAAGTGTGGACACCGGCTCGCTCACGACTTGGTTCGCGACAATGCCCGGCCCGCGCGCAATCATCCCGATACGCAATAAATCTTCATACGGCGTCGGGCCCTTGAGATACAAACCGTGGTTGCCGAGCAGGTCGCCATGATCGGTGGTGTAGATGACCAGCGTGTCGTCGGCGAGTCCCTGCGCCGCGAGCGCTTCGAGTATGCGGCCGACGTTGTGATCGATCAGCGAAATCATGCCGTAGTAATTCGCGGTCATGTACGCGAGCTGGAGGTCGGTCTGATCGGGCACGCGCGAACCTTCGGCGCGGAACTTGAGCATGGCCGGGTCGCTTAACTGCGGCGTGCCTTCGAGCGTGGCCTTATGCCACCACGGCCGGCGCTCGAGATCCTTGACGCGATTTTTCGGCAGCGTGACGCTCGCGGGGTCGTAGAGACGCGACCACGGCTCCGGACAATCGAACGCGTGATGCGGATCGGGAAACGATGCCCACATACAGAATGGTTTCGACGCGTCGCGCTGCTCCAGATGATGAATCGTGCGATCGGCGATCCACGTGCTGTTATGCCACGCCACCGGCAGCGCGGAATTCCACGTTTGCGCGGCGCCAACATCGGGTGGCAGTCCGGCCGCCCACAACTTGATTGCCTCTTCATCGCGCCCGCGCGTGAGCAACCATCTTTCGTAATGCCCCATCGGCGGGCGCTCCAGCGGGCGCGTGCGATGCAGATGGCCCAGCACGGTCAATTCGACGTGCTCGAATCCCATGTAAGGACCGCACCATAGTGGTCCATAGTTCGCCTGACTCTTGTTGCATTCCGGCGTGCCGGTCGGCTTGAACGTCGCCTTGGTCGCGAAGTGCGCCTTGCCGATAAACGCAGTTTCATAGCCGCTCTTCGCGAGCGTGCCGGCGAAACCTTGCGCGCCGACTTTGGGATCGAGGTCGACGCCGTTATCCCACACGCCATGCGTCAGCGGCAGAAGTCCCGTGAGTATCGACGCGCGCGACGGCTGGCACACGAGGTTGGGCGTGATGCAGGCATTGAAGCGCGTGCCGTCGCGCGCGAGGCGGTCGAGATGCGGCGTCTTGACCTCGGGGCGTTCGAATCCGTAACAATCGCCGCGTTGCTGGTCGGAAGTGATAAGCAGGATGTTGGGACGCTTATTCATACAGAGCGGAACCGCCGATGAACGCAGATGAACGCAGATAAGTGAATAAAGACCTGCAAGCGGAATACCGTGGGGTGGGACTCTTGCGCATTGCACTCCTCTTTCCTGGAATTGAATTGGGTCGGCGTTTATCGGCGGCTGCGCTTGCTTTACTTTATATTCTTGGCCAACCCCAGTTCGACGAAGATGGAGCGAAACAGTTCGCCTTGCTGCTCGACGTACTTGCGCGCGGGCTCGCCGGTGAGGAAATTGGCGGTCCAGAAATTGCGCTCGAGGTCGCGCCGCCAGTCGTCGGTCTGTACCGCCTTTGCAATCACGCCCTCCCAGTACGCGACCTGCGGGCGCGCCATATCCCTGGGGCCGATCACGCTGCGCCAGTTGGTGTACACCGCATCGACACCCTGCTCCTTCAACGTCGGCACGCCCGCCATCGCGCCGCCGAGGCGCTGCGGCGAAGTCACGCCAATGACGCGGATGCGCCCGGACGGCAGGTGCGGCGGAAAATTCGCCACCGTGCCGGATACGACATCAACCTCGCCGGCAATCGCGGCCGTCATCGCCTCGCCCGCGGATTTGTATACGACGAAGCGCACGTCCTTGACGTTTACACCACCGCCGCGCAAACCGACCACCGCGCCCATGTGCGCGCCGGCGCCGAGCGCCGGCGCGCAGGCGATCGACAGCGCGCCCGGGTCCTTGCGCAACCGTTCAATCACGTCGCGCATCGACTTCAATGGCGAGTCCGCTTTGACGACGAACGCCATGTAGTCATCGAACAGCATCGCAATAGTGGTCACGTCTTTATAACCGATCGTATGCGTGCCCAGCACCGGATTCGACGCCAGGCTCGGCCCGCCCATCGCCATGGCATGTCCGTCGCCGCCTTTTTCTATCATGTACGACCACGCAATGCCCTGCCCGGCGCCCGGCTTGTTGATCACCACCACGGGTGTGGGCACCAGTTTCTGCTGATCCCATGCGCGCTGCAGCAGGCGCGCCGTCAAGTCGATACTGCCGCCGGGTGCGGCGCCGACCAGCAGCGCGACCGGCCGCGACGGTTGCCAGCCTTGCGCCGGCGCGCTCTGCGCCGCGAATGCCGCGAGCAGCGCCACACTCAATTGAAGCCATCGCATAGTTTTACGCCAGATTTTTAATTTGACGCGATAATAGTAACGGAATTCACGAATACAGTGGAGATTCAACATGGGCAAGCCGGCAACGCCGCATATCGTATTCATCCTCGCCGACAATCTCGGCTGGGGCGAACTCGGCTGCTACGGCGGCGGCGCCCTGCGCGGCGCGCCGACGCCGCGCATCGACCAACTCGCGTCCGAAGGACTGCGCTTGCTCAACTTCAATGTCGAGAGCGATTGCGTGCCGACGCGCTCTGCGCTGATGACGGGACGCCATCCGATACGCACCGGCGCGCTGCAATCCGTGCCGGCGGGATTGCCGCAGGGTCTTATCCCGTGGGAAATCACGCTCGCGCAACTGATCTCGGGTCAGGGCTACGCCACCGCGTGCTACGGCAAGTGGCACTTGGGCGACCGCGAAGGGCGTTACCCCAAAGACCGGGGATTCGACGAGTGGTACGGCATACCGCGCACCACCAACGAAAGCATGTTCACGAGTTCACCCGGCTTTGACCCATCGGTCGTCGATATTCCGTACGTAATGGAAGGCGCGAAGGGCGCGCCCGCGAAAAACGTGCATGTTTACGATCTGGAAGCGCGCCGGCGCATCGATTCTGAACTCGCCGCGCGCACCATCGACTTCATGACGCGGCAGACGAAGGCGGCCAAACCGTTCTTCGCCTACGTGCCGTTAACCCATCTGCATTACCCGACGCTGCCACATCCCGACTTCGCCGGCACAACCGGCGCCGGTGACTTTGCCGATGCGATGACTGAAATGGATTATCGCGTCGGGCAGATCCTCGATGCGATCGACGCGCTCGGTATCCGCGACGACACGCTGGTCATCTTCGGCAGCGACAACGGGCCCGAATTCCGGCGGCCGTGGCGCGGCACCGCGGGCATCTGGCAGGGCACCTACCACACCGCTATGGAAGGCGCGCTGCGCGTGCCGTTCATGCTCCGCTGGCCCGGCCGCGTTAAGCCTGGCGGCGTCAGCAACGAAATCGTCCACATCACCGATATGTATCCGACGCTGGCGCGCGTTACCGGCGCGGCGGTGCCGGCCGACCGTCCGCTCGACGGCGTCGACCAGCTCGATTTTTTTACGGGTAAGCAGGACAAATCGAACCGCGAAGGCTTCGTCTATTACATCAAGCAGGAACTGCGCGCGGCCAAGTGGCGCAACTGGAAAATGCACATCGTGTGGGAGCCCGAACCGAACGCAGGCCCCAATCACCTCGAGACGCCGTGGATTTTCAACCTCACGCGGGACCCGAAAGAAGAAACCGACGTCGGCGCCGAGAATAGCTGGGTGCGCGGACCGCTCAGAAAAATGATTCATGCCTTCCAGCAAAGTCTCAAACAATATCCGCCGATACCGCCCGGCGCGCCGGACGACTTCGTGCCTAAAGCAAATTCGTAACCTGCTGGCGGCGTGCGCGGACTACATCGATTTCGCCAAAATTTACGCGCTCAATGCGCTCTTGATGCCGCGCGACACGGTCAAAGCCGCGGCGCGCACTTACCGGGATTTCGGCGTGACCCCGTTCGCAGGCGGCATTCTGTTCGAATACGCGTGGCATCTACATCAAGTACGAATTTGGCCGCAAGAACCCGACGTTGCCGTTAGCACTCGACGAACTCGGCGCGGTGGTCGCCGCGGCATCGGTCGCGCCGTGAATTACTCGATCATCGAGCGCTAACGCGCCGTCGAGCGTGGTCCCGCTCAGACTGAAGAACCGCTCGTCGCTTGATGGCGGGATTGCTCAATGTCTTGCGTGGGCCCGACCCTGCAGGGTGCGTAATCATTGCTACGGTGCTAGACCTAACCCCTTTTTTTGGTAACCCCTTTTTTTGTTGTCCGGTATTGCCATTAATGCAGCGCAAAATGTGCTCGCGAGTCCGCAATTCGGCGCCGCGCCGCTGGCCCTACAGCCGCTGGCCGGATTGCAGGACGGATTGGTCAAGCTGGGCTGAATCAATACGCGAAAAAGACTGACGAAGCATTCATGGATTGCGCCGACAAGGCGCTTGCGCTACTGTCGGACTCTGCCGTTGTCTGGCTGCAACTGTACAAAAAAACGGCCGGGCATGTCTCGTGCTGATACGTCCTTCAAACAATTCACCGGGCGTTACTTGAAGAACGTGCTAGGTTAGTGGAGTGAATGCGTGAATGATGAATGCGTGAATACCCCCTCCCTGGCGCGCGGATACGTTAGCGGCGAAGCCGCCAGTTTGCGGGTAGCGCGCCTTGGTTCCGCCTCCCGCCCCGGACCGCTCCGCGGATGCGGTGTCCGCGGAACCCGCCCCCTTGTGGAAGGAGGAGGGAATTTCACACCCTTCACCCTTCACCGTTCACCGTTCACTTCGGCAAGGCGCTAAATGTCGCCACGTGAGTTATTGCTCGGCAGTTTCAATGCCGCCGTCGCCGCCGCCGATCCGCTGAAGATCGTGCCGCAGCATCTGCCTGCGCCGCCTAAAGGCCGCACGCTGGTCGTGGGTGCCGGTAAAGCCGCGGCGTCGATGGCGCTTGCCGTTGAGCAGCACTGGCCGGCCGGCTCACCGCTCGAAGGCACTGTCATCACGCGCTACGCGCATGGACTCTTGACTAACCGCATCAGCGTGATTGAAGCGGGCCATCCGGTGCCCGACGAAGCCGGCGAAACCGCGGCGCAACGCATATTCGACAGCGCGCAGCGCTTGTCCAAAGATGATTTGCTGCTAGTGCTGGTGTCGGGCGGCGGTTCCGCGCTGCTGAGCCTGCCGGTCGAGTCGATTTCGATGGCCGACCTTAAAGCCGTGACCAAAGAGCTGCTGCGCTGCGGCGCGATGATTCAGGAAATCAACACGGTCAGAAAACATTTGTCGCTGATCCAGGGCGGACGCCTCGCCGCCGCGTGCAAAGCCAACATACTCGCGCTGGTGATCTCGGACGTGACCGGCGACGATCCGACGCACATCGCATCCGGCCCCTGCGCGCCGGATCCGACGACCTACCAGGACGCGCTGGATATTCTTAACCGTTACGGATGCAAAATTCCTGCGGCGGTGCAGGCCACTCTCGAGCGCGGCATCCGCGGCGAACTCGCGGAAACACCGAAGCCCGGCGACAAGGCATTTGCAAAAACCGAGAATCGCGTGATCGCCACCGCGCACCAGTCGCTGCTGGCCGCGGCAACATTTTTTGAAGCCAATGGCGTGCGCGCCGCGATCCTCGGCGACAGCGTGACCGGCGAAGCACGCGAAGTCGCGAAGGTTTACGGCGCGCTCGCGCGCGAAGTCAAAGCTCATGGCCAACCGTGGCAGCCGCCGGTGGCGTTGATCTCGGGCGGCGAATGCACGGTGACCGTGCGCGGCAAAGGACGCGGCGGGCGTTGCGCGGAATTTCTCGTGTCACTGGTCGACGATCTGCAGGGCGCGGACGGCATACACGCCATCGCGTGCGACACCGACGGCATCGACGGCACCGAAGACAATGCCGGCGCCATCGCAACTCCCGATTCGCTCGCGCGCGCGGCGAAACTCGGGATAAACGCCGGCAAGCTCCTCGCCAATAACGACGGCTATAGCTTTTTCGCGGCGCTCAATGATCTCGTCGTCACCGGCCCCACCCGCACCAACGTCAACGACTACCGCGCGATTCTCATCCGCTGAACTGAAGTAGCTCTGAGTAAGTCCGTTCGTGCTGATGTCTACCCCGTTAGAGACCGGGGTCTCTAACGGGGTATAGAAGCACGTCCTGAGTTTTAGAAGGGGAAGAGCACTACGCTCACCGAGAAAAACCGTTCACCCTTCTATACATCAGGGCGAACGGTTCGGCGCAGGTTGACAGTTGCCGCTATTCGGCGCGCAATGTCAGCAGCAAGTCCCAATAATAATCATTTTCAGGAGAAATCGATGAAAACAGAACTCATGTATCTGGTGTGGGTCACGGTATTGACTGCGGTCATCTGGATTCCGTACATCCTCGACCGCATCATGGTCGAAGGCATGACGGACGCGGTCGGCTATCCCGCCAATCCCAAGCCGCAATCGCCGTGGGCGCAACGCTTGAAGGGGGCTCATTACAACGCAGTCGAGAACCTGGTGATATTTGCCGCGCTGGTATTGGTCGCGCAGGACGCCGGCGTCAGCAATAATGCGACGATCATGGCCTGCATGATTTATTTCTGGGTGCGCGTCGTGCATTTAGTTGCTTACACGTTCGCCGTGCCGTGGGTGCGCACGCTTGCATTCGCCGTTGGCTTCTTCTGCCAGATGACGCTGGCGTGGCAACTGCTCGCGCGCTGACGGGCTCAATCAAGGCGGCGCGCCAGCGTCGATTTACGCGAGGAGTGTCTCTCAGCGGAGGCGCTTTCGAAACGGGCGAACGACTGCCGGCGGTCAAAACGGACATTCCCGAGCTGCGCCTGGACATTGCGTAAACGGACGGAGAAGTGGCATTTAAAGACAAGTCATTCCCCGTAACGCCGCACGACTATGTTATCGTGCTGGCCAGTGAATTCCAGCATAAGTTAGCGTAAGTTTACCGGTGGATCATTCCACATCGGCAGGCGTGGCGGCGAGCCGGCAGCCAACGTTTTCGTGATGTTCCGGTCGCAAGCTCATCAATCAAAGCCGAGGCTCTTCTATCATGTCCACCATCGCTGGCCTGAAGGAACTCAAGCGCACTATTATCGCGCGCCATGCCAGGCCGGATAACGTCAAAGGATTTTCCCAGGTGCTAACGACGCTGTTGCCGCTTGCGGCCCTTTGGTATGGCGCTGTGCTGAGCGTCAACTTGTCGTACTGGCTGACCGCCGCCGTCATCGCGCTGATGAGCCTTTTTCTGCTGCGCGGTTTCGTGCTGATGCACGAATGCGGTCACGGCAGCTTGTTTCGCACCGCCCGCCTCAACAGGGCGTTCGGATTTCTCTTCGGCGTCGTTGCAGGCATGCCGCAGTACGTTTGGTCGCGGCACCATCAGCATCATCATTCGACCAACGGAAATTGGAACAAATATCGCGGGCCTCTGAACGTCATCCCGACCAACGAATATGCCGCGATGACCTTGTTGCAACAGCGCCGATTCACGAATGCCCGCAGCATTCGGCTGGTTCCCCTTGCGGGATTTTTGTATTTTATTTTCCACCCCCGTATTTCATTGTTAAGGGGCAGCGTCAGCCTGTTGCATTACATTATCAAGAGCAAAATCGCGCGACCCGGCATATCGATCAAGGCGCACGCGCTGGCCTTCAAAACACCCCACTGGTCTTCAGCGCGGGAATACTGGCATATGTTCTGTAACAACGTCGTGCTGATAAGCCTGTGGGGGTTGATGGCATGGGCTGTCGGGCCGCTGCTGTTCCTGGTTTGCTATACCGTCAGCGTATCACTGGCTGGTGGGGCCGGCATTCTGCTCTTTACAGTGCAACACAATTTCGAGCACTCGTATGCCAGCCATGACGAGGGTTGGGATTCCGATACAGCCGCAATAAAGGGCACGAGTTTTCTGGTCTTACCGCGCTGGCTTAACTGGTTCACCGCCAATATTGGATATCACCATATTCACCACTTGTCCGCCAGAATTCCGAATTACCGCCTGCGCGAATGCCACGACGAAAACCAGCATTTGTTTTCCGCCGTTACGCGCATCAGGCTCTCCGAGATTCCCCGCGCTTTTAGGTGCATCCTCTGGGATACGCTTTCGCGTCGAATCGTTTCGGTCGCCGAGTATCGGCAACTGAGGCTGCAGGCGGCGAAAAGATAAGCGGTAGTGCAACCTAAACCGCCTCTCCAGTAAACAAAGGGGTCAACGCTTTACCTTATAGCCATCCAACAGCATCCGCATCGGCCCTTGCTAATATGCCGACCCTATAAAGTAAAGCGTTGACACCCTTATCCTTTCTCGCGGTGCCGTGGGTTCGCACGCTTGCATTCGCCGTTGGCTTCTTCTGCCAGATGACCATGGCGTGGCAACTGTTCGCGCGCTGAGGACTGGACGCGCATCGACCATTCCCTTACAATGCTCAAAATAGTAAGGACGAAAGGGTGCAAAAATGGCATTCGCGACAGTGACCAGCAAGGGTCAGACTACAATTCCCAAAGATGTGCGCGCCG
>JAYVME010000251.1:0-4442 GCA_043759115.1 Betaproteobacteria bacterium
GCGCGGCAACCGCCGCGAAGTCGTCGGCAAGGTGGAAGACGCGATCAACAAGCGGCTGAAGAAAGACGGCATCGACGCCCTGGTGCACGGCCGCGAGAAGCACCTCTACAGCATTTACCGCAAGATGCGCGAGAAACATCTGTCGTTCGCCAAGGTGCAAGATGTGTTCGGCTTTCGCATCATCGTCAAGGACGTGCCGTCGTGCTATCTCGTGTTGGGCTCGCTGCACTCGCTCTACAAGCCGATCCCCGGCAAGTTCAAGGACTATATCGCGATCCCGAAGGCAAACGGCTACCAGTCGCTGCACACCACGCTGTTCGGTCCGTTCGGCAGCCCGCTCGAGGTGCAGATCCGCACCCAGGAGATGCACAAGATCGCGGAAGCCGGCGTTGCTTCGCACTGGCTTTACAAGAGCAACGACGCGTCGCTCAACGAACTGCAGAAAAAAACCCACCAGTGGCTGCAAAGCCTGCTCGAGATCCAGTCCGGCACCGGCGACTCAACGGAATTTCTGGAGCACCTGAAAGTCGACCTCTTCCCCGACGCGGTGTACGTATTCACGCCGAAGGGCAAGATACTGTCGCTGCCGCGGGGCGCGACGGCGGTCGATTTCGCATACGCGGTGCACACCGATATCGGCAACCGCTGCGTGGCGGTCAAGATCAACGATGAACTGATGGCGCTCAGGACCGAACTGAAGAACGGCGAGCGCGTCGAGATCATCACGGCCTCCCACGCCAAGCCCAATCCGCTGTGGCTCAACTACGTAGTTACCGCGAAGGCCCGTTCACACATCCGGCATTTCCTGAGGACCGTGCAATCGCACGAGTCGGCACAACTCGGCGAGCGTTTGCTCAACCAGGCGTTGAGCGTTCTGCGCACCGGGGTCGCTGAAATCAAGGACGCGCAGTGGGAAAAACTTCTGAAGGACACCGGTGCCAAATCGCGGCAGGACATTCTGGCCGACATCGGTCTGGGCAAGCGCCTGAGTGTCGTGGTGGCGCGCCGACTGCTGTCGCTCAGCGAAACCGCCGACGAGGAACGCCGAAAAGTCGGCCCGGTGATGATCCGCGGCTCGGAGGGCATGGCGATACAGTTTGCGCAGTGCTGCAAGCCGATTCCCGGTGATCCGATCATCGGCCTCATCACCAAAGGCCAGGGCATGGTGATCCATACCCACGACTGCCCGGTGATCGTCAAGACGCGCGCCGATCCCGGTAAAGTGATCGACGTGGAATGGGCGCCCGACACGAAAAAACTCTTCAACGTCAGTATCAGGCTCGTCGCGAAAAACCAGCGCGGCGTGCTGGCCAAGGTCGCGGCGGCGATCGCCGGCGCCGATTCGAACATAGACAACGTCTCGGTCGACCCCGAACAGGACGATCAATATGCGACCATGCACTTCACCTTGCAGGTGTTCAACCGCCTGCATCTCGCGCAGATCATGCGCACGTTGCGCCGCACGCCGGAAGTCATCCGCATCGCGCGCGTCACCCATTGAGCGGGCTTCTTACTTCCGGCGCCGGCAGATGTCGTAACCGTCCTGCCAGCCTTGCGCGTAATCCGCATCGGATTTGTAGCGTGGCTCGTCGCGCTTGCGCGCGGCGTTCGGCTTGGCGCTCGCGCAGCCGTCGGCATAACCCTGCCTGAATTCCGGCGGATAGCCGGAAAGATTGACTGCCGGCGCCGGCGGCTGCGATGGCGTCCCGCAACCGGCTACCACCAGCACCAACGCCGCCACGAGCACGAACGGGATAAAGCGCATGGTTTATTCCTCAGATCTCTATCGGCATCCTACATCGCACTCTGCACTATGCGTACAAAAAAAGGCCCGCCCAGGGAGGAGAGGAAAGCGGGCCAAACAGGGAGTCTTTAGCAGCATCCGATCGTGACGCTAGCCGGCGCTCTTTTGGGTTGGGCAACTCTGGCGTCAGTCAAAATGCGCTCCGTATCTGCTCACCATTTCGATTTACCTTCCACGCCCCTGCCCACGCGCGCCCGCCACCACTGATTGGCCGTCGCCACGCACCGCGTTCGTGCCAGTAACAATGCCGCCATCATGATGGCCATTGCTGGCGGCCGCGCCGCCGCCCGCGGCGGTTACGATGCCATTTCCGCGCGCCATACCGCCTCCAGCCGATACCGACGTCGTAGCCGCACGCACGGCGGCGCTCACCTGGTGCGAATGAATCGCTGCTAAATCATGGTTCGTGCTCTTCATTCCGCTCACCACCGAGCCCAGACTCACGCCTTGCGACCTGGCGATATTGCCCCAGCCCATGCCTTGGCTGCGCTGGGCGAGCACTCCGGTCAGCGTCACGGTGCGCGCGTTAGCGCCGCTGCCGGTGGTGATGGTGCCGCCAACCAGCGCCGCCTTGATTTGCTCCGGCGTCGGCTGTGTCACGCCTAGGCCGGCCAACTGCTGTTTCGCGAGCGCGAGGCTGATATATACATTGCCGTTCCCCATCGGGCGCGTTGGCGGCGTGAACGAAACCGACGACGGCTGCTGGTAAGCGCCCGACGACGTTGTCAACGTAATAGGTGTACCGCGCCGCAACCCCGTTACCAGATTGCTGGCATTGGTGCTGGAACCGGCAAAGCCCGCGAAATCCTGATTGATGCGAGAGTTGACCTGCGTTTCGCCCGTCACTGCCGTATTGTGCTCGAGACGGCTGCTTTCGGTTCGCAATACCGTTGCATCATCCGCGCGTGCTGCACTGATCGCAAATGCAGCCGTGATTCCCATAACGATTGCCATATTGCGTTTGACTGGGTTCATGAGGAAGTCTCCTTTCCGTTGTTGAGCACCCGTTGCGTTTGCGCGATGATCTCGATGCTGGTTGCACTGTCCATCAACACTCCGTTGCGCACCGTGGTGCGCATCCGCGTAGTCTTCGGCGTGATTGCGTCAAGCTCGATTTCGATATCGCGGTCGCCCGCTTTCGCGGTGATCGTCTCGCCTTCGGGCGTCTTGCGCCAAGTGCTGCCTTTGATACCCATGCGGTTCAGCGCAGTCAGCGTCGCCGCATGCACCTGCGGCAAAGACGCGGTGAACGTGCGGTAGGAAATGCCGCTCAGCGTATGTTGAATGCCGGCGGCGCTGCCAACGCCAAACGCCGTGAGTGACACCGGATCGCAGCCGCTCACGAGCAACGTTACGAGCGCCACTACCACCGCGCGATACCCGCACCGCAGCTGCGGACGGGGACCGCGTTGCGGCAGCTCGCTGTTGTGTGCTGCGGACATATGGGTCACCGTCGACTTATCGTGCACAACACGTCAGCCGAGGGTGGCGACCTGACCGTTCACGATCTTGACCTTTTCGCCAACCGCAAACGCTGGCGCATAAGATTGATGGATCGTGCGATAGCTGCCATCATGCATACGCACTCGCACCTGGTAACGCACAGCCTTCTTCATATTTTTCTCGATCTCGTTGCCGGCGAAAGCACCGCCAGCCGCACCCGCGATCGTTGCCACCGCATTGCCGTTGCCGCGCCCGATTTGGTTGCCGACCAGCGCGCCAGTCACGCCGCCTGCGACCATGCCGAGGCCGCTGCCGCTGCCCTTTACCTCTATCGGCGTTATCGATTCCACCACGCCGCAATTAGCGCACGCCGGATCGACATTGCCCGCATTATGCTTCCTGGACTGTGCCGTCGCATGCGCGTCGTTCATCGATTCCGCGCGCGGCAGCAGGCCGGTTATCGTGGCCACGCCGAACGCGCTGAATATGATCACTGAAACGGCGGCGATCACCAGCATCGGATACAGCAATCCTTTCCTGCTCAACACTTTCATATTCAACATACCGGTTTCCACGGTTGCCTCCTTGATTGAATGACAGCTGACTACCCGACGATCCGCCACACGCCGTCGCCCGTGCTGCAGGCCTTGTGACGTATTGTGTCATCGTGGCCACGCGCGGAAATGCGCGTAACGAACTCGCGACATGACCGGCCATTTTCGGAATACCCGCCCAGCGGTACCACGTTGAAGACTGCGCCATTGTCGGCATTGGTCCATGCAACATTGCGCTCGGCACCCGCCAGTTCCAGGGTATGCGCAAGGCACGCACGGTCTATCTCATCCATGTCGCGCCCGCTATTCGCGCCAACCGCAGCGCCCAGCACTGAACCGACTATGATCGCGACCGCGCGGTCCTCGCCGCGGCCGATTTGCGATCCGATCGCAGCGCCCAACGCTGTGCCGACCGCCTGCCGGTTGCAACGCCCGTCGAGGACACCATAGGCGCGGCCCCATTTTTTTCCGGTGTAGCCGAGATACTGCGCATCATGCTTCGCGCGCCAGCCGTGCGCCGGCGCCCACGGCGGCGGATCGCCGAAGGTAACCGGTACCGGCATGGTCAGCGCCCATATGACAGCAACCGCGATGGCCTTGCCGTCCCATCCCAAACCGCGTTTGCGAGTTTCTGTCATTTC
>JAYVME010000252.1:0-4440 GCA_043759115.1 Betaproteobacteria bacterium
CGCGAGCCGCTCTTTCGTCTCGGGCTGCGTGACGATCGCGGTGATGGCGCGATTGAGTTTGGTGACGTACGCCTTGGGCGTGCCGGTGGGCGCGAAAAATGCGATCCACGTGTAGTCTTCGTAGCCGGGAAATCCCTGCTCGGCGACCGTGCCCACATCCGGCAATGACGGCATGCGCGCGGGACTCGTTACCGCGATGCCGCGGATCTTGCCCGATTTGATGAGCGGCACCGTCGGCGGCATGGCTGTCAGGCCGATCGGAATCTGCCCCGCGGCAACCGCCAGCATGGCGGGTGCGGCGCTGCTGTACGGAATATGCGTGACATCGAGTCCCGCCATCAGCTTCAGCAGGCGCTCACCCGTGAGATGCGGCGTGCTACCCGCGCCGGCGGAGCCGTACGAGAGCTTTTGTTTTTTACCAAGCGCGATCAACTCCTGCAGGTTGTGCGCTGCGAAAGACGGATGCACGAATATTATGTTCGGGCTGACACCGGCGTTGATGATGGGCAGAAAATCCTTGAACGGGTCGTAGCCGGGGTTCTTGTACAAACTCGCGGCGGCCACGTACTGGCTGCTGTTGCAAAGCAGTGTGTAACCGTCCGGCACGGCCTGCGCTGCAATGCGCGTGGCGATGGTGCCGCCCGCGCCGCCGCGGTTGTCGATCACGATCGTCTGACCGAGCATATCGGAAAGCTTCTGCCCGACCACCCGCCCCATGATGTCGATCGGCCCGCCCGCCGCACCTCCGGCCAGCACGCGGATCGGCCGGTCGGGATAGGTATCGGCAGCCAGGCACGACATCGCCAGCGGCAACGCCGCGACACACCAAACGCGTAACCATTTCGATTGCATGATGCTCCTCCCTAGCGGGATGGTTCCCGCTTTGTGGTTTGATTCAGGAAAGTCTGAAATTCGATTTTCGTCGTTCCCGCGCAGGCGGGAACCCAGGAGATTCAAATGCCTCTGGATGCCCGCCTGCGCGGGCATGACGACCAATCAGCGCTGCCCTGATTTGTCCGGCTATCTAATCACATAAAAGCAGTCTGCGCTATGATATCGGCAGAAAAATCGCGCCGGCAAATGCACGGCGCCCAACCCCAGCCGCAGCCCGCGGCCGCTTCAGGAGATTAAAGATGGCGGAGAAAATGAAGGGTTCGCGGCTGATCGCGCAGTTGCTCAAGGCGCACGGCGTCACGCACGTGTTTTTCATGGACGCGGTGCTGCGGCGCGCGCTGGCCGAGATGGAAGATTTCGGCATCACGCGCATCCTCGGCCATTCGGAAAAAGCGGTCGCCTACATGGCCGACGGTTACGCGCGCGTGTCGGGCCGTCCCGGCGTGTGCATGGCGCAGTCGGTGGGTGCCGCGAATCTTGCAGCGGGCATGCAGGATCCCTACCTCGGCCATTCGCCGGTGATCGCGTTGACCGGGCGCCATGTCGCGCCGTTCCAGTATCGCAATGCGTATCAGGAAGTCGATCACGGGCCGCTCTATGCGCCGGTGACAAAATTTCACGGCCGCATCGACGCACAGGAGCAGATACCGCATCTGTTTCGCGCTGCTTTCCGCGAAGCCACCACCAGCACGCCGCGCCCGGTGCATCTCGACGTCGCCGGCTTTACCGGTGACGCATTGACGGTAACGGAGGGCACTTTCGATCTCACGGTGGATGAAGCGCACACGCGCTTCCCCGCATTCCGGCCCGCGCCCGATCCCGCCGCGGTCGAACGCGCCATCGTTGCAATCAAGGCGGCCAAGCGCCCGGTGATCGTCGCCGACCGCGGCGTCATTGTTTCCGGCGCGTCCGCCGCGCTGGCACGTTTCGCCGAGCGCATCCAGTCGCCGGTGGTGGTCACACTCGATGCAAAACACGCAATGCTCGAAGACCACAAACTTTTCCGCGGCGCAGTCGGGCTCTACGGGCGCGGCTGCGCGAACCACGTCGTCGCCGAAGCCGATCTCGTGATTTTCGCCGGCAGCAATACGAGCGACCACACCACCGCCAACTGGACGATGCCGAAGCAAGGCACCGACATCATCCAGATCGACATCGATCCGCTCGAAATCGGCCGCAACTACCCGGGCGTGATCGGCATATTGTCCGACGTCCGCGCGGGACTTGAAGCGCTCGCAATGGACGCAGATGCCATGAAGCACGACGACTGGCTCGCGCACACGCAGAAGTTCGTCGCCGAGTGGCGCGTCGAAGCCGAGAAAGCGCGTTCATCCGAGCAATTGCCGATGCGTCCCGAGCGCGTTTGCAAAGAACTCACCGAAGTGCTGCCGAAAGACGCGATACTCATCGCTGACACCGGTTACGCCGCGCTATGGACCGGCACGCTCGTCTACCTGCGGCATCCGGCCCAGCAATATTTCCGCGCCGCGGGTTCGCTCGGCTGGTCGTTCCCCGCGTCGCTCGGCGCCAAGTGCGCCGCACCCGACAAACCGGTGATCTGTTTCACCGGCGACGGCGGCTTTTTCTATCACCTGCCCGAACTCGAAACCGCGCGCCGCCGCAATATCAAGACCGTGACCATCGTCAATAATAATCACTGCCTGTCGCAGGGCCTGCGCAACCTCAACATCGCCTACGAAGGGCGCGGCGAACCCAACCGCAAAGGCGAGTGCTACGAGTACCGCGAAACGGATTTCGCCAAGATCGCGCAATCGTTCGATTGCTTCGGCGTCACCGTCGACAAGCCGCAGGATTTCAAGAAAGCGTTTGCCGCCGCGATGGCTTCCAATCTGCCGGCGGTGATCGACGTCAAAACCGAATTTGCAGTGCAGGCGCCGTTGCCCTGGGTGCCGAGTGGATCGTGAGGCGTGAGGCGTGAGGCGTGAGGGGTGAGGGGTGAGGGGTGAGGGGTGAGGACTTAAGAGTAACCCCCGGCGCTTGATACAGCTCTGCCGCGGAATCCCACTTTTCCTAACATTAGCATCTGGCATCCGGCTAGACTTACGATAAGTACCAAACAACCAGTTTCGGGGAAAAAATGGCAATTTACGCATTGTGGAACAATAAGGGCGGTGTCGGAAAGAGTTATCTGACTTTTCAAATCGCCAGCGAATACGCCAGAACTCATCCAGAAAAGAACATTCTCGTTATTGATCTCTGCCCTCAAGCGAACGCATCGGGAATGTTGCTGGGTGGAATAATTAACGGCGAGCGAGCTCTGGATGCCCTAAGTAGTCGCACACCGCGACAAACAATTGCTGGCTACATCGAGGATCGGATAGTCAGTCCGTACGTTAACCCAAAGACGGGTACGTCATTCGTCATTAACGTCTCCCAGAAAAATCATGATGTACCGAAGAACTTGTTCTTGGTAGCCGGTGATGAGCAACTTGAAATACAAGGCTCTCGCGTCTTGGGCGCCACCACGCCGGGGCCAGCCGATGCATGGAGAATAGTTCACACGTGGATCAGTGATCTCATCGAGGATATACAAAATTCCTGGAATCAGGAAAACACTACGGTCTTCGTTGACTGTAATCCGAGTTTTTCGATTTACACTGAGCTCGCGATGTCGGCTTCCGATAGATTGATCATCCCTTTTTCCGCGGATGGTTCATCGAAGCGAGCAGTCCGGGCTGTCCTTGCGCTGCTATATGGAATAACGCGTGTTCCAGGCGCGCAACAATCTCAGTTTTATCTTAATTCCCTGCAATTCCGGCTCTCGACTCCGGGAATATACTGTTATATAGGCAATCGCCTGACTCAATATATCAGTTCAGCGAAGGCATTCAGAACGGTTGTCAATGAAATCGGCAATGAGATTTGGTCTGTTTGGCAAAGTAATCCAAACGTATTTCATATCCATCCCGCCGGCGCACCAAGCCCGTCGGGAAGGTCGGCCTTCGCTAAAATGTTCCAATTTGAAATCGTGGATGCGAACACGGCTTCTGTTGTCTCAAGCTCACTGGGGATACCGATTGTTCGCCTGTGGGCGGGATCGCATTCGGTTTCAGGAAGAAACGTCAAAGTCAATCAATCACAGCTGGATAACCAGCAACCAAACATTCGAGGATTAGTTCAGGCAATCGAGTAGAGAGCGCGAAACCGATTTCGCCAAAGTCGCGCAGTCGTTCGACTGCTTCGGTGTCACCGTCGACAAGCCGCAGGATTTCAAGAAAGCGTTCGCCGCCGCGATGGCCTCCGAGCTGCCGGCAGTGATCGACGTCAAAACGCAATTCGCGGTGCAGGCGCCGCTGCCTTGGGTGCCGGGTTAAAACTATTAGCCACAGAGAACACAGAGGGCACAGAGGAAAAGCCGGAGACTTGCGAAAAAATCGATGAATGAAGTCGTTGATATTTATTTTTCGGCCCGCTGTTTCCCTCGACAACCGCTCGGCGTATCATGGCGCCTGATACAGGAGCACGACAATGACCCAACTTCTTGATCAGGCACTGGCCGCAATCGCGAAGCTTCCTCCACCCGAG
>JAYVME010000253.1:0-10019 GCA_043759115.1 Betaproteobacteria bacterium
TTATGCAGGGTGAGGATTACCGACATGCCGTCGCCATCGGGCAGACGCAGGTCGGTGATGACGAGGTCGAACTCGCAGGCGCCCGCTTTGTCGAGGCCATCGCGGGCGCGCGTTGCCAATTCAACTTCGTAGCCATGCGCCGGCAAGAGCAGTTGGATGCTCGTGCCGACGCCGGGATCATCCTCGATGATCAGAATGCGTTCGTTACGCGCGGGATGGGCGGTCGTCCTCATTAGCGGGACACCGCCGGCAGGCGGATATAAAAACATGCGCCGCCCTCCCCATCGTTGGCCGCGCGCATGCTGCCGCCGTGTGAGAGCACGATTTCGCTGCTGATCGCGAGGCCGAGTCCGGTGCCATGCCCGGCGGGCTTGGTGGTGAAAAACGGCTCGAACAACCGCGGCAGATCACGTTCGGCGATGCCCGGTCCGGTGTCGCGAATCGCAATTTCCACGGTATTCGCGTCGGGTCGGGTGTCGCGGATAAAGATTTTCCCGCGACCGTGCATGGCCTGTGCCGCGTTCGTGAACACATTGCAGAAAACCTGCTGGAGCTGGCCGGGATCGCCGTGGACAACGGTTGCATGGTCGAGCGTGCATACGACGCCAACGTCGTGCATGAGATTGTCCTGATGCACATGCAACAATGCATCGTTCACGGTGGCGAATAAATTGAATGCTGCGTGGGCGTCGTCGCTGGCGCGCGAAAAATCGTTGAGCTTGCGCGAGATATCGAGCACGCGCTGTACGTTGGCCGCAATGTTGGCCAGTCCTTTTTCCAGCAACGCAGGAGGGCATGCCGGGGTGGAGCGCAGCAATTGAACAGTCGAACTGATCGCAGTCAGCGGATTCGCCACCTCGTGACACACGCCCGCGATCATGAAGCCGAGAGAGGCCAGACGCGCGAGCTGGGCGTCGCCCAGACCGCCGGTGGTTTCCGGCTGCCGGATGACGAACAGGCAGGCGCCCAGCGGCAGGCGATGCAGCGTGATGCGCTCATTGACGGTCGTGCCATGGTCGTCGCGGGTAACGACCGCCGCCTGCGGCGTCAGCCACGGCACTTCACCGCGCAGCGCCGCGTGATATTGCGGGAACATCGCAACGAGCGATGCGCCGCCGGGAGCATCCGGCGCCACGCCGGAGTGGCGCATTTCCCGATTGATAAACGTCACCGCACCGCCCTCGTCGAGCATCACTACCGGCCACGGCAGGGAGTCGAAAAACGCGGTCAGGATTTCTTGTATGTCGGAGAATCCGTTCATGATGGCAACGAGATCATTTTTTGAACACGCACATCTAGCACGAGAACATATTGGCATAACCGATCAGAAAGTCGGGGCTGAGGTAGGCCCTGAAACTCAGATAACTCATGTACGCGAGCAGCACCGCCAATAGCAGCCACACCAGCGGCCGGTGAGTTTGCCTGATCATGCCTTGCTCTCGACCGGTCGCAGGAGGGTAACGTCACGCTCGTCGACGGGCACGCACAGCGCGGCGGCCACCACGCTTAAAACCACGCAGAATATCCATACCGTGGTGTAAGAACCGGTGAGGTCGAACATTAAACCGCCGTACCATGCGCCGAGAAAACTGCCGACCTGATGCCCGAGGAACACGATGCTGAACAGCGTGGATAAATATTTCACGCCAAAAATCTGCGCCACCAGACCGTTGGTCAGCGGAACCGTGCCCAGCCACGTGATGCCCATCGTAATGCCGAATCCCCAGATCGTGAAGGTCGACAGCGGCAGGGCGATAAACAGCGTGATCGCCACCGCACGTATGCAGTACAGCCACACCAGCAGATTTTTTTTGCTGTAATGCCCGCCAAGCAGGCCGCAGCCATAAGACCCGACGATATTGAAAAAGCCGATCAGCGCAAGTGCAGTCATGCCCTGCGTCGGCGACATTCCCTGGTCGACCAGGTAGGCCGGCAGGTGGATCATGATAAAAATGGTTTGAAATCCGCAGACCAGAAAACTCACGGTCAGAAACCAGAAGCCTTTATGCGCCGCCGCCTCGTGGATCGCGGCGGACAGACTTTGGCTGCTGGTCTGCGCGGCGGTATTCCTGCCGGCGAGCGCTGCTGCCAGCGGGATGATCACCAGCGAAGTTGCGGCAAGCACCAGCAGCGCGCTCAACCAGCCGAAATGCGAAATCAATGCCTGTCCGAACGGCAGCATGACGAACTGGCCGAATGAACCGCCGGCGCCGACCAAGCCGAGTGCCGCGCTGCGCTTGGCGGGAGCCGCGGCGCGGCCGACGACCCCCATCACCACAGCGAAACCTGAACCGCTGAGCCCCAGACCGCCCAGCATGCCCGCACTTAAATCGCCCGCCAGGCCGGTGGTCGAGTACGCCATCAGTGCCAGGCCGAAGGCGTAGAAAATTCCGCCCGCAACGATAACCCGCGCCGCGCCGAATTTGTCCGCGATGGCGCCGGCGAAAGGCTGGCCAAGACCCCACACGATGTTTTGCACTGCAATCGCAAAGCTGAATGTTTCGCGTGTCCAGCCCAGATCCAGCGTCATCGGTTGCAGGAACAAGCCGAAGCTCTGGCGCGTGCCGACGGACAGCATGAGCACCATGCTGCCGCAAGCCAGCACAACGGCCGGCGTGCGCCAGCCCGCGACGTGCGTGTTTACCGATCGGTTGATGGTGTATCCTCCGCTGTTCACCGGCAGAGCTTGCAGGTTGGGATAAAATTATTATCGCACAAAGGGCTAAGCGCGGTTTTGCGCCGGGCTCCGGTCCTGACAGTTGCACTATTTTGTGCTATGTTCGCGCGCTTTGCGCGGCGCACCATTAGCCGTCGTCCTCCATGCTGAATTTGCCACACGGGTTATCGTTTCCCGATCTTTACCATCGCGCGGGTCTGCAACGTCTCGATGCGGCGTTCGCGCGTTCGCTCGCGACAACCGACAGCGCGTTATGCCAGCGGCTGCTTGATGCGCGTGCGCACGACGCAGCACTTCCCGCAAAACAGGAATCGGAACTGCTGATTGCGCTGGCGCCGCATCTCGACGACTTCATTGCGGAATTGTTCGGCATCCAAGCGGAAGTGCGCGCGCTGTCGGCGCGACACAACGAACTGGCGCCACTATTCAGTTGCAAGCGCTTATTCGTGCAGCGCAAAGCGCTCCACAAATTCAAGCTGGACGACGCGGCCGCCATTGACGGCACGTCGGTGCGCGCGGCGTTGACCGCCAGGTTCGGTGGTGAATTCAGCGAACTGGCTTTTGCGCAGCACGTGGCGCGCTGGCAGGCGGACGAAGCGGCGCATGCCGCCGAACTCGATCTGGCATTGCGCTACGCGGCATGGGCCGCGCAGACGCCGGCGGGCAAAGCGCTGCATCAAGCGGGCGTGCTGTTCAAGGCGCCGCGCAAACTCGATTATCAGCGCCTGGTGCCGTTGGTTGCGGATAGCGGCGCGGGCTATACCGCATACACCGCCGATGCCGCGCATGTGCGCCGTCGCGCGGGATTCAAGCTGACGGACGCGGGAACCGATCTCGTCGGCGCGCTCGATCAGGCGCATTACTGCATCTGGTGCCACGAGCAGGGCAAGGACTCGTGCTCGAAGGGGCTCAAGGAGAAGGGTGCCAGCGGGCGCGGCACGGCTTCATTCAAGAAGAGCCCGTTCGGCGTCACGCTCGCGGGCTGCCCGCTCGAAGAAAAGATTTCCGAATTTCACAAGGTGAAGACCGAAGGACTGGCGATCGGCGCGCTGGCGGTGATCGTGGTCGACAATCCGCTGGTGGCGGCGACGGGGCATCGCATTTGCAATGATTGCATGAAGGCGTGCATCTACCAGAAGCAGGAGCCGGTTGATATTCCGCAGGCGGAGACCCGCACGTTAAAGGACGTGCTTGAATTGCCGTGGGGATTCGAGATTTACAGTCTCTTGACGCGCTGGAATCCGCTTAATCTGCGCACGCCGTATCCGAAGGCGGCGTCCGGCAAGCGCGTGCTGGTCGCCGGCATGGGGCCGGCCGGATTTTCGCTCGCGCACTTCCTGATGAACGACGGCCATACCGTCGTCGGCATTGACGGCCTCAAGATCGAGCCGCTGCCCGCGCATATTTCCGGCGTCGATAATCGCGGCCGGCGCGTAGCGTGTGAACCGGTCCGCGATGTGCGCGAGTTGTATGAGGCGCTGGATGAACGCATGATGGCCGGCTTCGGCGGCGTCGCCGAATACGGCATCACCGTGAGGTGGGACAAGAACTTCCTTAAAGTCGTGCGGTTGCTGGTCGAGCGGCGCACCGAATTCGCGCTGTTCGGCGGCGTGCGTTTCGGCGGCACGCTAAACGCAGATGAAGCATTCGAGCTCGGCTTCGATCATGTCGCGTTGGCCCTGGGCGCCGGCCGTCCAACGGTGCTCGATATGCCCAACGGACTCGCGCGCGGCGTGCGCACCGCGTCGGATTTTCTGATGGCATTGCAATTGACCGGCGCCGCCAAAAAGGATTCGATTGCCAACATGCAGCTCCGGCTGCCGGTGGTGGTCATCGGCGGCGGGCTGACGGCGATCGATACGGCGACCGAATCGCTGGCCTACTATCCGCTGCAAGTTGAGAAGTTTCTGTTGCGTTACGAGGCGCTCGCACGCGAGCACGGCGAAACGGCGGCGCGCATCGCCTGGAATGACGAAGAGCGTGTGGTGGCCGATGAATTTCTGGCGCACGCACGCGCCATCAGACAGGAGCGCGTCACCGCCGCGCAGGAAGGACGCGCCGCGCGCATACTCGAATTGTTGCAGCAATGGGGTGGTGTCTCGATTGCCTACCGGCGGCGGCTGATCGACAGCCCGTCCTATACGCTCAATCACGAAGAAGTGCAGAAAGCGCTGGAAGAGGGCATTCGTTTCGCGGAGGGGCTCACTCCGCTGGGCGTTGAAATTGACGGGCACGGTCATGCGCGTGCGCTGCGCGTATCGATCCAGACGCGCAACGAAGACGGAAAATGGACCGAGCACGCGCAAATCGAACTCGCAGCGAAATCGGTGTTGATCGCCGCCGGCACGCAGCCGAATACGGTACTCGCGCGCGAGGAAGCGCCACATTTTCCGCTCGACGGAAAATACTTCCGCGCTTGCGACGAGGATGGCAAGCCGCTGGCCGTGGAGAAATCGATTTCCAAGCCCGAGCAAATCAGGGTGCTGTTGTCGCGGCGCGACGATGGCCGCTTCGTGAGCTACTTCGGCGACGTGCACCCGTCGTTCTTCGGCAATGTCGTGAAGGCCATCGGCAGCGCGAAGCAGGGTTATCCGGTCGTCACCCGCGTGCTCGCCAAAACCGGCGCCGCGTCCAAACTCGACGACACAGAGTTTTTCGCGCGCCTCAATGACAACCTGCGGGCCACCGTGCATGAAGTGATCCGGCTCACGCCGACTATAGTTGAGATCGTCGTGCGCGCGCCGCTCGCCGCGCGGCGCTTCCGTCCGGGACAGTTTTACCGGTTGCAGAACTATGAAACCAGCGCGCTCACCACAGAGCACTCGCGACTGGCGATGGAAGGGCTGGCGCTGACCGGCGCGTGGGTGGATGCGGCCCGGGGATTGATTTCGACCATCGTGCTCGAGATGGGCGGATCAAGCGACATGTGCGTGCTGCTTAAACCCGGCGAACCGGTCGTGATGATGGGCCCGACTGGCATGCCGACGGAAATCCCGTCAAACGAGACGGTGGTGCTGGTCGGCGGCGGTCTCGGCAATGCCGTGCTGTTTTCAATCGGCCAGGCGATGCGGCGCGCGGGCAATCGCGTGCTCTATTTTGCCGGCTACAAGCACATGATCGATCGCTACAAGGTTGCCGAGATCGAAGCCGCGGCGGATATCGTCGTCTGGTGCTGCGATGAGGAGCCGGGTTTTACGCCGGATCGTCCGCTCGACCGCACGTTCGTCGGTAATATTGTGCAGGCGATACATTCGTACGCCGTGGGCAATCTGGGCGTGCAGGAAATTCCGCTCAAGGCCGCCGACCGCCTGATCGCAATCGGTTCCGACCGGATGATGGCGGCGGTCGCGGCTGCGCGGCACGCGGCATTGAAGCCGTTTCTGAAACCGCATCATTTTGCAATCGGCTCCATCAACTCGCCGATGCAATGCATGATGAAGGAAATTTGCGCGCAGTGTTTGCAGCCGCACGTCGATCCGGCGACCGGCAAGACGAGTTATGTGTTCTCGTGCTTCAATCAGGACCAGTCGCTTGATAATGTCGACTGGCAGGCGCTCAACCAGCGCCTGCGGCAGAACTCAGTGCAGGAAAAACTCACCGCCGAGTGGATCGACCATTGTCTGGTCAAGTTAGGCAAGCGCACGATGCAGCGGGTCTGATCCGCCGCGGTTGCAGGTTTAGGTTCGTCCCATCTCGCGTAGCACGCCGCCGAGCGTGCCGACGAGTTCATCGATCTGCGGCTTGCTGATGACCAGTGGTGGCGACAGTGCAATGATGTCGCCGGTGGTGCGAATCAGAAGGCCTTTCTCATAACAGCGTTGAAAGACTTCAAACGCGCGCGCGGTGGGCTTGCCCGGAATCGGCGCCAGTTCTATCCCCGCCACCATGCCGAGATTGCGCACGTCAATCACGTGCGGCAATTCGCGCAGGCTGTGCACTGCATCCTCAAAGTACGGCGCGAGGTCGCCGGCGCGCTTGAATAACGCGTCCTCCTCGAACACATCGAGACTGGCGAGCGCCGCCGCCGACGCCAGCGGGTGGCCTGAGTAAGTGTAGCCGTGGAAAAGCTCGATGGTGTTCTCGGGCGCCGCCGCCATCATTTTTTCGTAGATCGCTTTGCGCACCACGACCGCACCCATCGGCACGCTGCCGTTGGTCAATCCCTTGGCGAGGCAGATGATATCGGGAATGACGCCGAGCTTTTCGCACGCAAACGAAGCGCCCAGACGGCCGAAGCCGGTGATGACCTCGTCGAATATGAGCAGGACGCCGTGCTTGTCGCATATCTGGCGCAGTTTTTCGAGATAGCCCGTTGGCGGCACGAGCACGCCGGCGGAGCCCGCGAGTGGTTCGACGATGACAGCCGCGATGTTCGACGCATCGTGCAGCGTGATAATGCGGTTTTCGAGTTCGTCCGCCAGATGCGCGCCCCACGCCGGCTGGCCGCGGCTGAACGAGTTATGTTCGAGATCGTGGGTAGACTGCAAATGATCCACCGTCGGCAACAGGCTGCCGAATGCCTTGCGGTTGCCCGGCATGCCGCCGACGGAAACGCCGCCGAAATTGCCGCCGTGATAACCGCGCTCGCGTCCGATCAGCCAGCGGCGCTGGCCCTCGCCGCGCGCGCGATGGTAGGCCAGCGCGATCTTGAGCGCGGTATCAACGGACTCGGAACCCGAGTTGGTGAAAAACGTGTAATCGAGATCGCCTGGCAGCAGTTGTTTCAGCCGCGTCGCAACTTTGAACGGCAGCGGGTGCCCCATCTGGAACGGCGGCGCGTAATCGAGCACACCGGCCTGCTTCTGGATGGCTTCGACGATTTTTTTTCGGCCGTGGCCGGCGTTAACGCACCACAACCCGGCGATGCCATCGAGTACTTCGCGTCCGTCGTCCGTGGTGAAATGCATGTCCCTGGCGGAAACGAACATGCGCGGCGCCGCTTTGAACTGGCGATTGGCGGTGAATGGCATCCAGAATGCGTCGAGGTCGAAGTCGGGAGTTTTCATGAAGGTCTTTGCCTGAATGAGCCAGATTGAGAGGTGACCGCTAATCCGCGCGTACGCCGGCTGTATGCACGACGCGCGACCACCGGGTGACTTTGGAGATTATAAACCTGCACTGCCGGCGCGGCGAATGCAACGATCAGACGCATCCGCTGCGCTGGCCTTCATCTATAATTCAGACAGGAAACAGACTGTCATCGGTGCCTGCGCTGTCTCATACCGGGCGTAATCGACAGGCTTCAAAATCAGGGCGCCGCGGCTGAAGTGAATTCGTTCGGGAGGGGGCAGATGGCACGGCATATTGTTTGTTTGACGTTCGACTTTGATGCAATGTCGGGTTTTATTGCGCGCGGCATGACGTCGCCGACGCCGGTATCGCGCGGCGAATTCGGCGCGGATGTGGCGACGCCGCGCCTCCTGGCGCTCCTCAAGAAGTACAAGATCCCGACGTCGTGGTACATCCCGGGGCATACCCTCGAGACCTATCCCGCGCGCTGCAAGGAGGTATTCGATGCCGGTCATGAGATCGGCCATCATGGGTGGACGCATGTGCCGCCGGCATCGTTGACGCGCGCGAAAGAGGAAGCGGGGCTGGTGCGCGCCAACGAGCAGATCAGGAAACTCACGGGATCCTATGCACGCGGCTATCGCTCGCCGTCTTGGGATTTGAGTCCGCACTCGGTGGAACTGCTGCTCAAGCACGGTTTCATCTACGATAGCAGCATGATGGGCGACGATTACACGCCGTACCGCGTGCGCCAGGGTGATGTCATCGTACTGGAAAAGCCGGCGGTGTTCGGCAACACCACCCGCTTGATCGAGATGCCGGTCAGCTGGACGCTCGACGATTATCCGCATTTCGAATTCATCCGCACCAAAGACTGGATACTGCCCGGATTGATGAATACCAATCTGGTGCTCGAAAACTGGATGAACGATTTTCTGTATATGAAAAAAAACCTGCGGTGGGGCGTGCTCACCTACACCTTCCATCCGTTCGTGATCGGCCGCGGCGGCCGCATGCTGATGCTGGAAAAATTGATCAGAAATCTGAAGGACAACGGCGCTGTATTCATGACCCTCGAAACCGCGGCGGCGGAGTATGCCGGGCGAGTGCCGTGCAAACCGTAACGGCCATGGAAGCCGCGCTGCTGGTCGTGCTCGCATGGAGCGGGCTCGCGGGTGCGGCGGACCTGGTCGTAGGCTCCAAGCGCTTCACCGAGTCGTACATCCTCGGCGAAATCGTCGCGCGCACCGCGCGCGCCGCGGGTGAGGCACAGGTCACTTTCAAGCCCGGGCTGGGCAATACTGCGGTCGTGTATTCGGCACTGAAAAGCGGTGCAATCGACGTCTACGCCGAGTATTCGGGGACGATTGCATTCGAACTGCTCGGCGGAAAAGCCGCGATGAGCCTGGACGAGATCAACCGTGCGCTGGCGGCGGACGGGATCGCGGCGTCCGTGCCGCTGGGTTTCAGCAATACCTACGCGCTGGCGATGAGCGATGCCGTGGCCCGCAGCCGCGATATAAAGACCATTTCCGATCTGGCGCGGCATGCGGATCTCTCAATTGGATTGTCGCAGGAGTTTCTCAATCGCAAGGACGGCTGGCCGGCATTGCGGCTGGCCTATGGCCTGCAATTCGCCGCGGGCGGACTCGATCACGGGCTGGCGTATGAAGCGCTGGCGGCGGGGCGCATACAGGTGATGGACGTTTACACGACGGACGCGAAGATCGGTCGCTATGGACTGCGCGTGCTGCGCGATGACCGGAATTTTTTTCCGCAGTATGCGGCGCTGCTGCTGCACCGTGCCGACTTGCCGCAACGCCTGCCCAAAACGTGGGCCGCCCTCGCCGCGCTCGAAGCAAAGATACCGCCGGCGCGGATGATTGCGATGAATGCAGCGGTGGAAGTCGAGGGCCGGTCGTTTGCGGAAGTCGCGACTGAGTTTGTTGCGCCCGGTTCCGCGCGGGGCGACGTCCGGAAACGCGGTTTTCTCGATCAACTGTTCGGTGACGATTTTTTGCGCGTGACCGGGCAGCATCTCCTGCTGGTGTTTGTATCGTTGGCGGCGAGCTGCCTGGCGGGTATTCCGCTGGGAGTGTGGGCCGCGCGTTCGGACGCGGCGCAGCGCGTGATTATTCCCGCGGTTGGTGTATTGCAGACGATACCGTCGCTGGCGCTGCTGGCTTTTCTGATCGCGCTCTTAGACCGTATCGGCACGCTGCCAGCGCTGGTGGCGCTGTTTTTGTATGGGTTGCTGCCGATCGTGCGCAATACGGCGGCGGGTATGGCTGAAGTGACGAGAGGGCTCAAGCACGCCGCAGCGGCGCTCGGC
>JAYVME010000254.1:0-10011 GCA_043759115.1 Betaproteobacteria bacterium
TACGCCAACACGCGGGCCGCGTACGACGCGTTGTCCGAAGGCATGAAGTTGATGCTGAAAGGCATGATCGGCGTCAACAGCGCGGGATTGAAGCACAAGCGCGGCGGGGACCGCAGCGCGCACCATGCGCGCATCGGCCATATGACGGTGCAAAAGGGGGACGAAGCGGAGCAATACGAATCGCGGCACCCCATCGTGCGCACGCATCCGGAAACCGGCAGGCAGGCGCTCTACCTGAGTTCGCTGCATACGATCCGCTTCGATGGCATGACCGAGCATGAAAGCCGGCCCATCATTGAAATGCTCAACGATCACTGCGTCGAACCCCAGTTCACCTGCCGCGTGCGCTGGGAGCCGGGCCAACTGACCATCTGGGACAACCGCTGCACGCTGCACAACGCGATCAACGATTATCACGGCTACCGGCGTGAAATGCGCCGGCTGACGGTGGGACCTGAGCGTCCGCGCTAGGCGTGTTCAAACAAGCGGGTCATGTTTCAGTTTGAATGTCTCCTAACGGCGCACACCCTTTCCGGTCATTCGCGCCAAGTGCAATACGGGCGTCTTTATCGCGCCCATCCTTCGCCGTTTTGAACGGTCGTTGCCGCCGCGAGTGGGTTACCCAATTGAGAGTGATTGCCATTCATATGACGATTGAATATTTCGAACCGCACGCTTTTTACCCTTTGTTTGACCCATATCAACGATTGCTCGAAATAGTCCAAACGGACTATAGCTATGCCGCCTTAACTAGACGTAGCCTTGTGATTGAAAGCCGCTTGATCTCACTGGATTCGGCGTACAGTGAGTTGATTTCTGGATCAGACTGGCTACGGTGTCTCAACAATCAACTCGGATAGGGGGTTAAATAATGTCTATCACATCGAATATGCGAAAGCACTTCTTTGGATCACCAGCAGAACTCATGACCATGCTTGCGATGGCGATCGGGCTGATATGTTCCTCGTCCGTATATGCCGGGGCCCAGCCTCATATGCTGCAAGCGACCAACTTTATTGGCAATCCAGACCTCCTGATCGGCTTTGGCGCGCCTCAAAACGACGGCTCTCTCGTTCCTGCGGTACTGAACCTCGACAATCCATCGGCTCCCGCATTGACGATTTTTGGGGTGCACAACGGGACGACCCCCCCAGTTATTCGACGTATTCTTCGCTATCAACCTTCCTGGCGTGCCGTTGACGTTGAATCTACCACGGAATCCTCCTAGCAATTTTCTAATGTACCAATTCAATCTTACCGACAGAGCGAACAACAAGTTTTTCGATGTATTCTTCGACTTTTCAACTACGTCGGGGGGATTGGTTGATGCATCAAGCTTTATTACATTCAATCCACAGCCCGATATCCCGGGCTTCGGCGCTGACCTCGGACTGACGTTCAGTGTTACAAGCTTGTCGGATATTACATTGATGATGAGAGTTTCTGATGCGGGCGGAAACCAGCTCAGCTTCGCCGCCCCCATCCCCGAGCCCGAGACCTACGCCATGCTGCTCGCTGGTCTTGGCCTGCTCAGTTTTGCGACACGTCGCAGGAAACAGAAAACTGCTTAGTCTCTCAGCAGAGTTCACACAGACCCCGCTTCAGCGGGGTTTTTGTTTGTGCGCCGGGAGCGCCGCCAAGTGGCTTGGCAATGACCGCACTTGAACTGAGACACTGCTGACAAGCGCATCTCCACTCTAGACGCCGAGGTTCTCCGGCGACGGTTTAAGCTCGCCGCGCTGCACCCGCAGGACCAGATCCACCATCTTCACGTGTGACGGCGTTGCTATGCCGACGTGCCGGCCTTTGTCGGCGATATAGCCGTTCATAAACTCGATTTCCGTGCGCCGGCCCTTTTGCATGTCTTGCGCCATCGATGGACGCTGGATGCCGGCACGCGGATTCGACGCCGTGCGCGACACCATGATGGCTTCGACCTCGGCCAGCGCATTCGCGTCACCTTCGCTGGCGAGCGCCAGCCGCTCGGGCACCAGCCCGCCCAGATTGACGAGCTTGATGCGCAGCGCCTGCGCCACGCGCACGCCTTCGCCGCCAAGCTTGATCGCAAACCGCCGCGGCGCTTCATTCTTGTCGCACTCGCCGCTGGTGAGCCCGGTGGCGGCCGCGATGCCGTTGCGCATGCTGTTCTGAATCAGCTTGGACCAGCGTTCGCCGAATAGATTGGTGGTCGCTTTGGTGCTGTCGATCAGCGAAAACATCGAGACGAGTTCGTTGACCCGGTCGGTCACGCCGCCATTCACTTCGCCGATGCGGAACACCGTATGCTTGTCACCGCCTTTGGCCGCCATGCGGCGTATGCGCCCCGCCTCATACAACTCGACCGAAATAATCGATGCGATGACGCCGAGCGTCTTGTCGGCGCCGACGATGGCGGCGATGGTGTCTTCATTGATGCAGTTCTGCAAAGACACCACATAGCCGTCGGGCGCGAGATAGGGCTTGACCGCTTTCGTCACGCGCTCGGTGTCGTACGATTTAACCGAGACGAACGCAATATCGACCGGCTTGCCTTTGCCCAGCTCCTGTATAGCGTCGAGATGCAGGGTCTGCGCGGTCTTCACCGTGAACTTCTCTTCCGCAGTCACGCCGTCGAGATCTAGCCCGCGGGTACGGATGGCCTCGAGGTTTTGCGGCCACATGTCGATGAACGTGACGTCGAAACCCTGGTGCGCGAGATTGCCGCCGATATAGCCGCCCAACGCGCCGGTTCCGACCATTACTATTCGCTTTTGCATTGCGCCGTCCTTTAATCGATGAATTTCACAATTGTATGCGCGGTTCAATCCACACGCGCGCCGGAATCCCTCACCGGCTTGGCCCAGCGCGCGTAATCGTCGCGCAACGCCGTCGCCAGTTCATCCGGCGTTGATCCTATGACTTCCGCCCCGTCCGCCGCCATGTGCGCCGCGACTTCCGGGCTCTTCAGATTGCGCACCAATTCCGCGTTGAGTCTGGCGATGATAGCGCGTGGCGTGCCGGCCGGCGCCACCACCGCGTAAAAGGATTCCACGACATACCCCGGCAGCCCCGACTCACTGATCGTCGGCATGTCAGGCAGCGGACCATAGCGTTTCATGCTGCTGATGGCGATGCCGCGCAACCGGCCGCTCTTCACGTGCGGCAGCACCGGCACCACGCTGGAAAAACGCATTTGTATGTTTCCCGCCAGGAGATCGACGATCGCCGGCGCCGCGCCCTTGTAGGGGATATGCACGATATCCACGCCCGCCATGTTATTGAACAGCACGCCGGCAAGATGGGTCGACGAGCCGCTGCCCGAAGAGCTGTAGTTCAGCTTCGACGGATTCGCTTTCGCATACGCAATCAGCTCTTTCACATTGGCGGCCGGGATTTTCGGATGCACCACCAGAAAATACGGCGAATTCGTCGCCATCGTCACGGGCGCGAAATCCTTGAACGTGTCGTAACGCAAACTCGAATACAGATGCGGATTAATCGTGAGCACCGCGCTGGGAGTAACCAGCAGCGTGTAACCGTCGGCCGTGGCGCGCGCGACGGTTTCCGCGCCGATGATGCCCCCGCCGCCCGGGCGGTTATCGACCACCACCGGCTGTCCCCACGCCTCGAACAATTTCTGGCCCAGTATGCGCGCCAGCGTGTCGCTCCCGCCGCCGGCCGCGTAAGGTGAAACCATGCGGATCGGCTTGTCGGGATACGACTGCGCAGCCGCGTGCATGACAACACTCGCGCCCGCCAGCACCCACAGCGCGCGCAGAACCATACTGGAATTATCAACGGTCGCCACGATCTATTTCCCGATTATTTTCCCTGCAATCCCGGATCAGGCGTGCTGACGCGAGTCGCCTTCAAGCAGCGGCATGATTTTCTTGAAATCCCCCGTCTGCCCGAACTGATTCAGCAGCGCATACAACTGCGCGGTCTGCGGCGCACCCAGCACGGGTGCCACCAGGCCGTCGAACTTGGCGCGAAAATCCGCCTCGCTCATGGGATTGTCGGCGTGCCCGAGCACGATGTCGGTGTCCTCGTGCAGGGAAACCCCGTCTTCGAGATGGACATCCATGTGCGCTTCATACTGCGCCTGGTTTTGCACGACCTCGAGTTCTATCAGCGGCAGCAAGTCGGTCACCGCTTTATCCGCGAACACCGCGGCCGTGAAATCGGTCGCCACCACGCGGTAACCACGCAAGCCGAGCGCGATGCAGAACGGCACGCTGAATTTGCACTCAAGCGGTGTTTGCGGATTGAGTTTGCCCGCCGACACCATCGCATTGGGATGCACTTTGGCATGCACCCGCGTGATTTTCTTGCCCGCCACGCGCGGCGCAAGTTTGCGCGCGGTCTGAATCGATGCGTGCGTTGCGCGACAACTGGCATAGGGCTTGAAACCGTTGCGCAAGATTTCCCAGCGCGCGTCAAAATCCAGCGGCGGTATCTCCGCCGCCCGGTCCTGGATCAACGCGTCGAGCAATCCCTTCTCCAGTTCGAGCAGCTGCGTCGCCGACTCGAATCCGTTCGCCGCCAGTTGCGCCGCCAGTATGCCGTCCATCGCCGCCTTGCCGCCGTGAAACGGCTTGGCGTGCGTCCCGAACGAACCGAGCAATCCGCCCGCGGTGGTGGCGGCGACGCCCAGCGCATATTCTATTTGCCGCTCATTGAGGCGCAGCAGAACGCAGGCCACCACGGCGGCGCCAATGCGGCCGAGTATCGACGTCGGATGCAAGCCGCGACGATGCAGGTTCCGCCCCACGCCCGCCGGACCGCCGCCGCCGAGCCTTGCCATCACCTCGAACCCGGTGATGAATGCCGCCAGCGTTTCCTGCTCGCTCGAACCCAATTGATTGGCGAGCGCGAACGCTGTCGACCAGCACGGGCAACTGACGTGACCGGCGCCCATCGGGTGCGCGTCATCGTAATCCATCGCGTGCGCCATGGTGCCGTTGACCAGCGCGGCCAGTGCCGGCGTGGTGCAGGTCCCGAGAAATATGCGCGCATTGCCGCGCGCCGCCCACTCTTCAGCGACGCGCCGCACGGCACGCACCGGCGCTTCATCAACGGCGCCAACCGCAACGCCGACAAAATCAACCAGCGCGACCTGCGCGGCCCTCAATACCTCGGACGGAAACCGGCGCTGATGCGCGCCCGCCACATACACCGCAATCTGCTGGCTGCGCGACGCCTGCGCCACGTTGATGTTCGCTGTGCTGTTCAAGCATTCCTCCGGCGCAGATCCGCTTCGTGATATGCGTTTTCGCGTTAGACTAGCATACGTTTGGAAATTTCCGGAGTCGTAGCGCCCGCAATAATGCCGCACCCGGCGCGCCTGCGCCGCTGCAAGTCCGACCTACCCAATTACCCAGGAACAAGCATGCTGCCCAGTACCATGAACGCGATCACCATCGTCCGCGCCGGCGGGCCGGAGGTTCTGCAACCGGTCACGCGCCCGGTGCCGCAACCCGCGGCGGGACAGGTGCTGATTAAAGTCGCGTTCGCGGGCATCAACCGCCACGACTGCGGACAGCGCCTGCGCGGTTTCGGTCCGCCGGGCGCCACCGATATTCCGGGCCTGGAGGTGGCGGGCGAAGTCGTCGCGACCGGCCCCGCCGTCACGCGCTGGAAAGGCGGCGATCAAGTCTGCGCGCTCGTCAATGGCGGCGGCTACGCCCAATACTGCATCGCGGCCGATGAAATCACGCTGCCGATTCCAGAACGCTTTGATTTGAAGCAGGCCGCTGCATTGCCCGAAGCATTGTTTACCGCGTGGCTCAATGTTTTCATGCTCGGGCGCCTCAAGAAAGGTGAATGGCTGCTCGTGCACGGCGGCTCCAGCGGCGTGGGCTCGATCGCCATCCAACTCGCGCGCCTGGAGGGTGCGAGCGTAGTCGCAACCGCGGGCAACGCCGCGAAGTGCGACGTCTGCGTGAAGCTCGGCGCGGCCAGCGCGATCAATTACCGCGACAACGATTTTGTTGCCGGCGTTAAAGCGGCGACCGCAAATCACGGCGCCGATGTCATCCTCGATATGGTGGGCGGCAAATACGCCAAGCGCAATGTGGAAGCGCTCGCCACCGATGGCCGTCTCGTCCATCTCTCCGGTGGTGACGGCGCCGAATTCTGCGTGCCGGTTTCCGCCATCATGGCCAAACGCGCCGTGGTCACCGGTTCCCAGTTGCGGGTATCGGCGCTATCAATAAAAATCGAGATCGTCCGCCAAGTCATGGAGCGCGTGTGGCCCCACCTCGGTACCCAGGTGACGCCCATCATCGATTCCATTCTGCCGCTCAAGGATGCCGCCGGCGCGCATGCGCGCATGGAAACCAGCGCGCATATCGGCAAAATACTCCTCGAGATTGTCCACTGACCGTCAGGCATCCCGCACCATGCTCAACAATCTGTTTTCACGCCTGCCCCAGCACGAACACGCCGAACCCGCGCAACGGATTCTTGGCGCAGCGCAGCTTGCCCCGGACTCCGGCGAGCTCACGCGTCTCCTGACCACCGACCCCGCGCCCGAAGTCCGCATCGCCGCGGCGCGGCGCTGCAGCGATCCCGCGACACTCGCTGCGGCATGGCAAACCGAAATCGAATCTACAGTCCGCGCGGCGCTCGCCACCGCGCTGGGCAATGCGCTTGACGAAACGCATGATGCGGAACGCCGGCGCGAAACGATCCTCGGCCTGCGGGATGAAAACCTGCTCGTCGAACTGGCGCTTGCCGCGGGACATGCCGAGACGCGCAAAGCGGCGGCCGAATGCGTGCACACGCCGCAGGGACTGCACAAACTCGCCGACGCCGCCAAGCACAAGGATCGCGGCGTCGCGCGGCTCGCGCAGCAGCGGCTCGATGCAATCAACAACCGGCGGGATCAGACCACCGAAGCCGACGCGATACTCGCGCAACTGGCAGAACTCGCCACCAAATCCGGTCCGATATTGAGCGCGGTGGTCGATCTCGATCGCCGCTGGCAGGCGCTGGACATGAGCGCCGACCCGCCCCGCCTCGCCCGCTACGCGGCGGCGCGGCAGATCGTCCAGGCACGCTTCGAGCGTGAGCAGGACGAGCAACGCGCGCGCGCGAAGTTCGAGCGCAGGCTGCGCGAACTGACCTCGTTGGCCGCGCCGCTCGCGGCACCGGATGCGCTCGGCGGTTTGCAGAGCGAACTCGCCGCGCTGCGCGAAGAAGCACGGCAACGCAGCGACGATGCGGCGCTCGCCAAAGTGGATCAAGTAGAGCAACGCATCGTAAGTTGGGAGCAGGAAGGCCAGGCACACGCCGCCGCTGAATCGCTGGTCATCGAAGCCGAACAGCTTGCCGCGGGCGCCGCTACCGGCTACGCACCACTCCTGGAACGGTGGCAGGCGCTAAACCGGGCGATACGCACGCCGGAACTCACGCAGCGATTCGAAGCCGCGTTGATGACGGTCGAGCAACGCAAGCTCGCGCAGGACCGCGTCACGCAGGAAAAAGCGCACACCGTGCGCCAGCAACTCCACGACCAGCTACACGCTGCGGAACAGGCGCTGGCTGCCGGACAATTGCAGGTCGCGCGTGCCGCGGCGGACAAGATCAAAGCGTTCAAGACCGGCGCCGGCCTGTTGCCCAAGCCCACCACGCAGCGCTTGGGCCGCCTCGTGCAGCAACTGGTGGAACTCGAACGCTGGGAATCGTTCGGCCAGCAAAACGCGCGCGTCCAGTTATGCGAACGCGCCGAGACACTGCCGACACAAACGCTGGATGCGCCACTGCTCGCCGTTGAGGTGCAGAAACTGCGCAATGAATGGAAGGCGCTCGACGAGAAACATGCAGGCGTCCCCAAGGCGCTGTGGGAACGCTTCGACGGTGCGTGCGAAAAGGCCTACGCGCCCGCCGCCAGGCATTTCGCGGAACAAGCCGCGCTTAGAAAGCAGGCGCGCACGCAACGCGAGGAATTCATCGCCGCGGCGGGCACGCACGCACCGACCCTGCTCGGCGAACCCCGCGACTGGCGTGCCATCGAACGCTGGCTGCGCGACACCGACCAGAAGTGGCGCGAGGGCAATCTGGGCAGCGTTGAACCACGCGCCTGGAAAAAACTCGACACCCGGATGAAAACCGCGCTCGCGCCACTGCGTGTAGCGTTAGCGACGGCGCGGGACGCAGCGAAGGCCGGCCGGAAAGCCATGATCGAGGAAGTCACCGCACTCGCCGGCAAAGCGATGGAGCGCGACACGCTCACGCAAGTCAAGGCGCTGCAGGCCAAATGGCAGGAGCAGGCGAAGACGCTTTCGCTGCTGCAACGCGACGAGCGCCCGCTGTGGGAGCAATTTCGCGCCGCGTGCGATGCGGTGTTCGCGGCACGCCAGAACAAACGCAAGGAAGAGGACAGCCTCAAACAGGAAGGCCGCCGCGCGCTGGAGGATATTTGCGCGCAGCTCGAACAACTCGCGCAGGCGACGGCTCAGAATGATCAGGAAATCCGCAAAACCGCGCGCGAACTGCAAGAGCAATGGCGCAAGCAGCGCGGCGGACCCGACCCCGCGCTGCGCGGCATCGAAACCCGCTTCAAGCAAGCGCAGGCGGCGGTGGATGCGATGCTGCTGGAGCGTACTCGCGCGCAAAAAGCCGCTGTGTGGACGACGCTGGCCGCGAAGGAAAGCTTGTGCGAGGAACTCGACAATGGAGTGCGTGCGGGCAGCGTCGCCGCAGATGCAGTGTCGGCGGTGCAGGAAAAGTGGAGCGCACTGCCGCCACTACCCGACGCGTGGGAGAATAAAATGACCGCACGCCGCGATGCCGCGATGCGCGCCCTGTCCGATTCCACGACGGCCGGCGACTACCTCGCGCGGATCGAACACGGCATCGAGTCGCGTCGCGAACGCCTGCTCGAACTCGAACTAGCGCTGAGTCTCGACAGTCCCGTCGAGTTTCAGCAGCAGCGGCTGGCGTTGCAGGTCAAACAACTGCGCGACCGTTTCAAGAACGCGGCGACCGCCGGTGCGGACACCCCGGCCGAGCGATTAATTGCGTGGTGCGCCGAACCCGGTGTGGCCGATGCTGCCGACCGGCAGCGCTGCGAGCGGGTTATTTTTAAAATCAGTGCTAAACATTAAAAGTACAATGGCCGCATTTCTGCGGCCATTTTTTTGTCTCGCGCGCCCGGCAGGATGAAGCTGGGCACTGGCTGGAGGTCTTGAAGATTCCGAAGCCGGTCCGCTGAACGGCCGGTTTTAACTCAATTAACAACTCAGCTCGACGACGGTCTTCTTGAATCGCCAATTACGAAATCAAACCGACGCAACCTGCACGGCTTCGTGAAAGCTCCCGTAATCGCCGCCGTGCGCGACTTTGCCCATGTGGCCCTTATGATAAGTGGAGTAGTGTCACCGGCACAAACTCTGCCGGTGCGGGCGGGATCCTCATTCGACGTCAGCCCCGGAGAGCTTCACCGCTTTGCCCCACGTCACAAGCTCCGCCTTGAGAAACGCGTCAAATTGCTCGCGCGTGTCGCCGATCAGCACCATCGAGAGGTCCTGGAAACGCTTCCGCACCTCCGGTGTGTTAAGCATTCGGACCACTTCCCTGTTCAAGCGATCGAGAATCGGTAGTGGCGTTTTCGCCGGCGCGACCAGCCCCGCCCATGCGATCACGTTGAAGCCTTTGACGCCCTGCTCGTCGAGCGTCGGCACTTGGGGCAGGAACGGCGAGCGCTGTATGGACGTAACACCGAGCGCGCGTACCTGGCCGGCCCGTACGAACGGCACCGCGCCCGGTGTCGTCGCGGCAGATAAGGGGTCACAGATACAGATAAGGGGTCAGGTCTAGTACAGATAAGTACCAGATAAGGGGTCACAGATAAGGGGTCAGGTCTAGGGGTCACAGATAAGGGGTCAGGTCTAGCATCGTAGCATAACTATGTTACACTCTGCCGATGACCAGACCGCTGAGACTGGAGTTTGCCGGAGCGCTTTACCACGTCACCGCCCGCGGTGACCGCCGCGAGCCGATCTACGAGGACGACGAAGATCGTAGCTC
>JAYVME010000255.1:0-4410 GCA_043759115.1 Betaproteobacteria bacterium
ACACCCTGGCGGAAGTGCACGAAGCGCTGTTTCCCGAGGGCAGTCCCCGGCGAAAGAAAACCGCAAGCGTGAAGGAAGGCATCAGGAAGCACATTTTGCGGAAGCATGCGCGCCGTTGACACCAATTTGCTCGTGCGGCTGGTCGTGCGCGACGACGCAGATCAAGCAGATGCTGCGACGGCATTTGTAGCGAAAGGGGCATGGGTTTCCCACCTTGTGCTGGCGGAAACGCTATGGGTTCTCGACGCGGTTTACCATCGCTCGCCCACGCAGATAGCGAACGCGGTCGACCGGATGCTGAGTCACAAGGAATTGACGCTGCAGGACACCGACGTCGTCGCGCGAGCGCTGAGTCATTTTCGTTCCCGCCCTTCGCTAGGCTTCTCCGATTGCCTCGTACTGGAGATTGCCCGTAAGGCGGGGCATCTGCCGTTGGGAACTTTCGACCGGGCTCTTGCAAAGCTTGATGATACGTTTCGCCTTTAGGCAATCGCTTTAGCAGCGTGCCTTCGCTGGTTGTTACGTCACTCTGCCCGCAACCCGAGGTCCTTCACCACCTTGCCCCACTTGATGTTCTCTTCGCGCAAAAAGACCGCAAACTGCTCCGGCGTATTGGCGACGATTTCGAAACCCATTTTCGTGAGTTGTTCGCGAACCGCGGGCACGGCCACCGCCTGCACGATTTCATTGTTGAGGAGGTTGGCTATGAGATCCGCGCCTAGGCCGGGATGCAGCCAAGATCGATCAAGCGATCGCCAGCTTCAAATGTCCAACATGCTTGGACGCCGGTCGCACCTTTATTTCGATGTCATAGCCAAGCCGATTCAAGCAGTCCATCAGCTTGCGCTCGGATAGGTTGGAGAAGTCGCCGCGCATCAGGTCGGAGACCTTGGGTTGCGTGATGCCCATGCGTCTTGCCACTTCTTGCTGAGTTAAGCCCAGCTTTTTCACCGCCCGCGTGATTTCAATAACCAGGCCGGATTTGATTTTGAGCTTGTCGGCGTTCCGCAAGCCCAAGTCGGCAAAGACATTGCCGGAACTGGCTTCGACTTCGATGCCCTTAATGACGCGTTTTGCCATCTCGTTGCTCCTTTACCAGCGCCGCGGCAACTTTCAGCCTGGCGCGAATGATGTTCATGTCTTCTTTGGGTGTTGCGATCCCGCTCTTGCTCTTCTTCTGAAAGCAATGCAGAACGAACACGGCTTCCTCGAACTTTACGGTATAGACGGCGCGATACGTGCCGGCGGCATCGTTTTCGACTACTTCAATGACGCCGGAACCGCCAAAGCCTTTGAGTGTCTTCGCGGCATCATGCTGACTGCCCTTTTGCGCAAAGTCCAGGGCGTGACCGAAGAACTTCCGCACGCCGGTAGGTAACGCCATTAAATCCTTTTTAGCGCTGCCTATCCATATGAGCGGCTTTTCCTTGTCCGTTATATTTGGATTATACATGAACTGGTATACCGCACAAGCGCTGCTGATCAGTTCCTGTCAGGCCAACGCCCTGCAGCAACCCGGATGAAATATGCGGTCAGATCAAGCCCCGACCTATCAAAAAGTTGCTCGGCCCGCAACCCAAGGTCCTTCACCACCTTGCCCCACTTGACGTTCTCTTCCCTGAGAAAAACCGCGTACTGCTCCGGCGTATTGGCGACGATTTCGAAACCCATTTTCGTGAGTTGCTCGCGCACGTTGGGCAGGGACACCGATTGCCAGATCGTCTGGATCGTCGAACGCATGTAGTCGAGCAGCGTCGAGTGATTTTACGGCATACTTGCGGTGACGTGCCGTAACAGTATTTTGCATCGAACAGGAGTGACCCCTTGAAAGCCCAGAAAAAACCGCCGGCCTGGCCGCGCGACATCTACGAAGTATTCAAGCAGGTGGGGATCAAACAGGTCGCCTATGTTCCCGATGCGGGACATACACAGTTGATCAAGAGCTGCCATGCCGACAAGCGCATGAAAGTCATCTCGCTCACCACCGAAGAAGAGGGCGTGGCGATGCTGGCGGGCGCATGGCTCGGCGGCGAGCGCGGTGCGTTGTTGATGCAATCCTCCGGTGTCGGCAACTGTATCAACATGCTGAGCATCATGCAGGAGTGCCGCTTTCCACTGTTGATGATAGTCACGATGCGCGGAGAATGGGGAGAGTTCAACCCATGGCAGGTGGCGATGGGACAGGGCACGCCGCCGGTTCTTGTGCACGCCGGCGTGGTCGTGCAACGCGTCGATCATGCGGACGAGGTGCGCGAACACGTCTTCGCCGCGGCACAGCTGACTTTCAATACGTCGCGCCCCGTCGCATTGCTGATCTCGCAACGCGTCATCGGTTTCAAGGATTGGAGCAAATAATCATGGCTGCAAAAAAAATCAAGGCCACGCTTGACCGGCGCGAGGTCATCAATCAAATACTCAAACCGCGCGCGGATTCACTGCTCGTAACCGGGCTGGGCTCTTCGTGTTATGACGCCGCCGCGGCAGGCGATCATCCCAATACGTTTTACCTGTGGGGCGGCATGGGGGCGGCCGCCATGATCGGTCTGGGGCTGGCGCTCGCGCAGCCCAAGCGGCAGGTGCTGGTCATCACCGGCGATGGTGAAATGCTGATGGCGCTGGGGGCGTTGGCGACGATAGGCACGCAGGGCCCGCCCAATTTATCGATAGTGGTGATCGATAATGAACTCTACAGCGAAACGGGCATGCAACCCACGCATACCAGCCGTGGTGTTGAGCTCGCGGGCGTCGCGAAGGCGGCGAAATTTGCGCGCACGGACACCGTTTATACGCAGCAACAACTTAAATCGTGGATCCCGAAACTCTACACGCCCGCCGGGCCGGCCTTCGTCGCGATCAAGGTCAACAGCAATCGTTACCCGATGGCCATCCGTCTGCGCGACGGCGCGCATATCAAGAATCGTTTTCGCGAAGCGTTGCTGGGACGCAGCGCTTTCGATTGAGCGGTCCATCCAAGTTGTTCAATTCACTGCCAGGCGGGTAATCAATGGACACGCACGATACGCATGAACACCACGGCAACCGTGTGGAGGATAAGCGCCTCATCACCGGCGCCGGCAAGTACGCATCCGACTGGAATGCGCCGGGGCAACTGTATGGATACTTCGTGCGCTCCGACCGCGCGCATGCCGAGATCGTTGCGCTGAACGCAGCACCCGCGCTCGCGCATCCGGGAGTGAAGCACGTCTTCACCGGCACCGATGCGATAAAAGCGGGTTACGTCAAGGCGCCGCATGCGCTGACGATGCCCGGGCGCAACGGCATGCAGGCGCGCGCGCCGGCGCGGCCGGTGCTCGCGCACGGCAAAGTGCGTTTCGTCGGCGAGGCGATCGCGCTGGTGGTGGCGGACAGTGCAGCCGCCGCGCAGGACGCGGCCGAGCTCATCGCAGTCGAATATCGCGATCTGCCGTGCGTGGTGCAGCCGGAGGCGGCGCTTGAAGCCGGCGCGCCGCAACTTCACGCCGACGTGCCGGGCAATCTGTCGTTCGAAGCCGAAGCCGGCAACGCAGAGACAGTCGCGGCGGCGTTCGCGCAGGCCGCGCACGTGACGCGGCTTAAGGTCGAGTCAACCCGTGTCGCGCCGAGCCCGATGGAGCCGCGCGCGTGCCTCGTCGCGTTTGATGCGGCGAGCGGCGCGTACCGGTTTAACGTGGTCATGCAGGGCGTCACGACTTTGCGCAAGCAGATTTCTTCGTACACCAACCTGCCGGAAGAAAAACTGATATTCGAGGCGCACGACGTCGGCGGCGGCTTCGGCCAGCGCACGGTCGCCTATCCCGAATACTGCGCGCTGATGATCGCCGCCAAGGCGAGCGGCAAACCGGTCAAATGGGTATCAACGCGCGTCGAAGGCTTCCTCACCGACACGCATGGACGCGCCAACATCATCAGCGGCGAACTGGCGCTCGACCGCGCCGGCAAGTTTCTCGCCATGCGCCTGGACTGGATCAACGACATGGGTGCTTATTTGTCACCGGCGGCGGTGGGCCACATCCGTAACACCAGCGTGTGCATGACCGGGGTGTATCGCATTCCGGCGTTGTATGCGACTTTTCGCGCGCCGCTGACCAACTGCACGCCGGTCGGATCGTATCGCGGCGCCGGGCGCCCGGACGTCGCCTACGTCGTCGAGCGTCTCGTCAATCAGGCGGCGGCGGAACTGAATGTCGACGCGGCGGAACTGCGGCGCATCAACTTCATTCCGCCGGAGGCGTTTCCGTACAAGACGCCGACCGGTTCGGTTTACGAGATTGCAGACCTGCCGGGGCTCCTCGAGAAAGCGCTGAAGCTCGGTGACTGGAACGGTTTTGCGCAGCGCCGCGCGCAGTCGGCTACGAACGGCAAGCTGCGCGGCATCGGCATCTCGACCGTGATCGAGAACACCGGCGCCGG
>JAYVME010000256.1:0-10010 GCA_043759115.1 Betaproteobacteria bacterium
ACGGGCGTTAGCAGATGGATGTAAAAAAGTATCGTCACTCCCGCGTAAGCGGGAGTCCAGGAAATGAATTCATATTCAGCGTTCCGGCTTGCGCCACACGGTAGCCAGCCAGGGTTGCTGTTCGCGCGGCAGGCCGGCGGGGCGGTAATAGTGATGAAGTTCGACGAATCCCGCGGTGGAAACATGTCGTCGCCAGGTTTCGAGATCGTGATAGGCGCCGTAGCGTCCGCGGTTCCAGCCTTCTTCATTCCTGCCGTGCGGATTGGAGGCAAACAGCACGCCGCGCGGTTTCAGCGTTGCATGGAGTTCCCGCAGTACGCGCGGCAGTTCCTGGCCCGGCACGTGAAACAGTGACGCGTTGGCGTAGATGCCGTCGAAATGATGGGGCGGCAAATCCAGTTTGAGAAAATCCTGCTGCCACACTACACAGCCGCTATCGGCGTGCGCCATTTCCGCGAAGCGTGTAGCGCCTTCCAGGCCTATCGCGACGTGGCCGAGCCCCGCGAACACCTTGAGGTCGCGTCCCGGGCCGCAGCCGAAATCGAGCAGGGTGTACGGCGGCGTGCCCTCTATGTATTCCAGCAGGGACGAGATATTCTGGCTGACGTCGTGATCGCGCGTGCCTTCCCGGAAATCCTCCGCGCGCTGGTCATAGTACTCCAGCGTGAGGGCGGAAACGTCCGCGAGGTCTTGCTGTTCCGATTTCAAGTCTTCATCGTGCCGTTTACCCGGCACGCTTGTCGTTGCTGTCGGCCGGCTTGTCCGCCTGCGCTGCTTCTTCCGGTTTGAAATCTCCGATGACCGTTTTCAGCAGACAAAAATCGACTGCCGCGCATTTCTTGCAGGTCACCGCTATGGCGATGGGGCATAAGGTCATGTTGTTTCTCCTCGGGTTGTTAGTGAGGCCATTATGCCTTGGTCGGAACTGCGTCATTCGGCGGCGTTGCATTCGCGATACAGAAAATCATCGATCGCCTGTTTTGCAGCGGCCATCGCTTCGTCAAAATTCAAATATTCGCCCACCTGGCGCGCGTGCAGCTTGCCGGCGGTCCTGGTCACCCCATGAACCAAAAAAGTCATATTTTTCCCGAGCCTGAGTGTGCGCCGACCTTGCCGTTAACGACTGCGGATAGAAGCGCCCGGATTGAGGGGGCGTAAGTTGATCTGTATCAAAACGCATCCGGGCCGTATCTGCAAGCATCAATAAAAATTGCGGTAAGGGGTCGCCATCATGCATTGCGCGGCAATGTGGTGGCGCGGGCGGGTTGGCTTTAACTGACATAGGGCATCACATGAACATTACGCTCCTCGGCCCCTCGGGTGCTGGCAAAGGCACGCACGCCTCCCACCTGTGCACCCGCTACAACCTGCGGCATATTTCAACCGGCGATCTGCTCCGGCAAAACCTTGACAGCAACAGCGCGCTCGGCGCGCTGGCGCGCAAATACATGGAGCGCGGCGAACTGGTGCCGGACGAAGTGGTGGACGGGATGATCGAGGAGTGCGTGCGCGCGCTCGAGGCGAAAAAGGGGATGCTCTTCGAAGGCTTTCCCCGCACCGGCTATCAGGCGCAGTTCCTCGGTGACTTGCTGAAGCAGTTCAACCGCACGCTGGATGCCGCGATTTACCTCGAAGTATCCGACGGCGAAACCGTCAACCGCCTCGCCGGCCGTCTGACCTGCCGTAAGTGCCAGACGCCTTATCACGCGACGATCAGGCCGCCCAAGGCCGCTGGCGCGTGCGATCTCTGTGGCGGGCAGCTTTATCAACGGTCCGACGATACCGCCGACATGGCGCGCACGCGGCTGCGCGTCTTTCACCGCACCACCGGACAGGTGGTTGATTACTACACGAGCGCGAAAAAACTCATCATCGTGCCCGGCGAAGGAGCAATCGACGCGGTCAGCGCTGGTGTCATCGGGGTGCTGGACGCCGTCAAGACGCGCAAATACAAGTTCGCGACGCACGAGGAGGCCAGGGAAATTACACCGTTGCGCGCCACGTGCGCCTTGACGCAGCCGCTCGCCCGCCCCAGCCTTGATCTTGTGCTGCTGGGCGGCCCCGGCTCCGGCAAGGGCACGCAGGCCGAGCAACTGGCGAAGCAATTGAAGCTGCCGCACATCGCGACCGGCGACTTGTTCCGCGACAACCTGAAAAACGCCACCGCGCTTGGCAAGCTCGCCAAGACATACATGGACCGCGGCGAACTCGTGCCCGACGACGTGACCGAAGCGATGGTTGAAGAGCGGCTGGCGCGGCCCGACACGCGCGACGGGTTTATTCTCGACGGTTTTCCGCGCACGCTGCCGCAGGCGCAGGCGTTGATGGAAATGATGGCCGGCCTGCAGCGCAGAATTTCCGGCGTCATCTACATCAAAGTCTCGGACGAGGCGATCGTGGGCCGACTCTCCGGCCGGCTGATCTGCCGCAATTGCCAGATGCCGTATCACCAGCAGTTCAAGCCGCCGAAAAAGTCCGGCGTCTGCGACAGCTGCGGCGGCGAACTCTACCAGCGCGACGACGACAATCCGAACACGGTGCGCGCGCGGCTCAAAACCTTTCACGGCCAGACCGAGCCGCTCATCGAGTATTACCACAAGGCCGGGTTGCTGCACGAGATCGTCGGCGAAGGCGAGGTTGCAGAAGTCGTCAAGCGCACGCTCGCCGTCGCGCGCGGGCTCGCGCTGGCGTTTAGCGCGGGCCGCTAGGTGCGATAGTATAAGAAAATTCTTTCTGGAGACTAAACGATGGCTGACTACCAGCGGCGGCCAAGCGGTCGCGTGATGCTATGACAGATGTCATCCTTGTACTCAATGCCGGCTCCTCGAGCATCAAGTTTTCGGTGTTCCTCGATCGCGCCGCGGAGCCGGAGCTTTTGCTGCACGGCCAGATTGAAGGGCTATACACCTTGCCGCGCTTTGTCGCCACGGATGCGCAAGGCGCTGAAATCGCCGCGCATCAATGGGACAAAGGTACGCGTCTTGGCGATGACGGCGCGATCGATTACCTGTTTGAATTCCTGCGCAGTTATCGTCACGACCATCGCCTGATCGGGGTCGGCCACCGCGTCGTGCACGGCGGACTTGAGTTCTCGCAACCGGTGCTGGTCAATGCGCAGGTGCTCGCGCGGCTCGAGACATTGATTCCGCTGGCACCCTTGCATCAACCGCACAACCTGGCGCCGATTCGCATTATTGCCGAGCGCATGGCGCAGTTGCCGCAAGTGGCGTGCTTCGACACCGCTTTTCATCATGGCCAGCCCGAAATTGCGCAGGTGTATGCGTTGCCGCCCGAGATCACCGAGCGCGGCGTGCGGCGCTATGGTTTTCACGGCTTGTCCTACGAATACATCGCGGGTGCGTTGCCGCGTTTCGACGCGAAAGCCGCAGCCGGCCGCGTGGTGGTCGCGCACCTTGGCAACGGGGCGAGCATGTGCGCGATCAAGGCCGGCGGCAGCATCGCCAGCACGATGGGTTTCACCGCGGTCGAAGGACTGCCGATGGGCACGCGCTGCGGCTCGCTTGACCCGGGCGTGATGCTCTACCTGATGGACGAGATGAAGATGGACGCGCGCGCGCTCGAGCAGCTGATCTACCAGCAATCGGGCCTGCTCGGTGTCTCGGGCATTTCGAGCGACATGCGCGCGTTGCTCGCGAGCGCCGAGCCGCGCGCCAAACTCGCCGTGGATCTCTTCGTCTACCGCATCGGCCGCGAACTCGGCTCGCTCGCGGCGGCACTCGGTGGCCTCGACGCGCTGGTATTCACGGGCGGCATCGGCGAACACGCGGCTGCGATTCGCGACCGCGTGGGCCGTGATGCAGCGTGGCTCGGCATCGAACTTGACCCGGTTGCCAACGCTGCGGGCGGGCCGCGCATCAGCGCGCCGTCGAGCCGCGTGTCGGCGTGGGTCATCCCGACCAATGAAGAACTAATGATCGCGCGCCATACCCGCGCGCTGCTCGCAACGCAAACAGGAAAACTGCGTGCCTGATTTTGCGGATTTCATGCCCAGTATGTCGAGCCGCTCGCGCGTGGATTGAAGATGCCGGTCCGCACGCCGCCCGATGGCGTGGAGTCCGCGGCCGCAAGCGGGGCGGGCGTCAAATTCAAATTAACACGGCGGACGGCAATCGCAAGTAGAGGCTGGAGTGAGTGGTAAGATTACACGCCGGGATTCTCATCACTATCCACCACGCAGGCATACACTAACTATGTCGAACCCTCCGATTCTGCGCGATCTTCCGCGCACCATGCTGGCGGTGCTGTTCATCGCACTGATGATCGCCGCCAGCTTATGGATACTCTCTCCATTCATACCGGCGCTGATCTGGGCGACGCTTCTCGTGGTTGCCACGTGGCCGTTGATGCGGATCGTGCAGGGGCGATTAGGGGGGCGGCGGATTCTTGCCGTAATGGTGATGACGACAGCGGTGCTGCTGGTCGTGATCGTTCCGCTCGCGCTTGCCGTGGCAACCATAGTTGAAAACGCTGATGAGCTGGGCGCGCAGGTGCAGTCGCTGTCGCATGCGAGCGTGCCGGCGCCACCGGCATGGGTTGAGCGGCTGCCGCTGATAGGCCCGAAGGTCGCCACGGAATGGCAGGCGATCGCGGCGCTCAGCGCTGACGAGTTGCACGCGCGCGTGACGCCGTATGCGAAGGACGCCGCGCGCTGGATCCTGAGCAAGTCCGGCAGTCTCGCGGCGTTCTTCCTGCACCTGCTGCTGACGGTGATTGTTTCGGCTCTGCTGTACTATCAGGGCGAAGTGGCCGCCGACGGCTTGCGCGCATTCGCGCGGCGGCTGGCCGGGCCGCGCGGCAACCAGTCAGTCACGCTCGCGGGGCAGGCGATCCGGGCCGTCGCGCTGGGGGTCGTTGTCACCGCCGTTGTGCAGGCTGCGCTGGGCGGCATCGGCCTCGCGATAGCCGGTGTGCCGTTCGCGGCTTTGCTGACCGCGCTCATGTTCGTGCTCGCGGTGGCGCAGATCGGCGCCGGGCCGGTGCTGGTGCTCGCCGTGGCCTGGCTCTACTGGACGGGCGACACGGTGACGGCGACGGTGTTTCTCGGGTGGTCGCTATTCGTGGGCGGCATCGACAACGTGCTGCGTCCGTTGCTTATAAAGCGCGGCGCGGACCTGCCGCTGATGCTGATTTTTGCCGGTGTCATCGGCGGCCTGCTTGCGTTTGGCATCGTCGGGCTTTTCGTCGGCCCGGTTGTGCTGGCGGTCGCCTATACCGAGCTTACCGCGTGGGTGAATGAAAACGAATCGAACGGCGGCAGTTCCCCGGAACACGATGAGAGCGGCGTTTGAGCGTGCAATGGGCGCAAAAATCGAAAGTCGCCTATCGCGAAGTGAACAAGCGCCGCGTTGCCGATCGTTACGAGGCGGCACACTTCCCGTCTGAAGCGGGCTTCGCGTGGGATCAGGTGCAAGCGTCCGGCCCGGTGAAATTCATGATTCCGCGCGGGCGTTGAACGGGGCGCGGTGCAACTCGGGTTAAAATTTGCGTGCCGAACAGATTGCCGGGCGTTGGCCCCGCGTTGACAAATTTCTTAAGTCTGGCTTAAGTGTCGTTTGCGTAAGATCCGCTATTTGGCGGCGCAACGCGATACGTGATGATGCGATCCGCGGCCGCGGAATGCCGTCCAATAGTTCTGTCTGGTAACTGATTGCGGAATGACCGATGCGTTTATTGCTGGTCGAAGATGATGCGATGATCGGAGAGAGTGTTCGCGCGGGCTTGCGTGGCGACGGGTTCATCGTCGACTGGGTGCAGGACGGCCGCGCCGCGGAATTGGCAGTTGCGAATGTTGCTGCCGGGGCCGTCTACGATTTGCTGCTGCTCGACCTGGGCCTGCCCCGGAAAGAGGGGCTCGAGGTGCTGAAAACCCTGCGCCGCAATGGCAACCGGGTGCCGGTGCTTATTCTGACCGCGCGCGACTCCGTCGCCGACCGCGTCAAGGGACTGGATGCGGGCGCCGATGACTATCTCGTCAAACCGTTCGATCTCGATGAACTGTCGGCGCGCATCCGCGCGTTGCTGCGCAGGCAGGCGGGACGCGCCGAGCCGGTCGTCCGGTTCGGCGGACTCGTGCTTGATCCGGCCACGCGGGAGGTGATGTTGGAGGGGCGGCGGCTTGCGCTCTCGGCGCGCGAATTCGCGTTGCTGCAGGCGTTTCTCGACCGTCCGGGTACGGTGTTGTCGCGTGAGCAGCTCGAAGAGAAATTGTACGGTTGGGACGAAGAGGTCGAAAGCAACACGGTCGAGGTTTACATTCATACCCTGCGCAGAAAACTCGGACAGGATTTCATCAAGAACATCCGCGGCGTCGGTTACATGGTGCCGAAGAGGTCATGACATCGATCCGGCGCCAATTGCTGGTCTGGTTGTTGCTGGGATTGTCGGCGACCACGCTCATCGCCGCATTCGCGGTGTACACGCGCACACGCGTCGAGGCGGAGGAGATTTTCGACTACCAGCTGCAGGTGATGGCGGCGTCGTTTCCGAACGAGGGGCTGGGCGCCGCGACAGCGCCGCCAAACGATGATGCGGATCCCGGCGACGTCGTGGTGGTGCAGATCTGGAACCAGAGCGGCGCGCAGGTTTATTTTTCGCGCCCCGGCTCGCCGGTTCTGCAACGCGTGGAACTCGGGTTCTCGACCGTCAAGACGCCGCGCGGCGACTGGCGCGTGTTCAATACCCTCGTCGGCGGCAATTTCGTGCAGGTTTCGCAGCCGATGCGCGCGCGCGAAGAGCTCGCCGCCGGACTGGCGCTGCGCACGATGCTGCCGCTGTTGATCCTGCTGCCGGTGCTGATCGGTCTGATCTGGATTACCGTCGGTCGTGGACTCAAACCGCTGGATGAAATCGCCGCGGCGCTGAACCGCCGGTCCGGAGATGCGCTTGAGCCGTTGCCCCGTGATCGCGTGCCGGACGAAGTGCAGCCGCTGATTGCCGCGCTCAACGATCTCCTGACGCGGCTCGGCGGCGCGCTGGATGTGCAGCGCTCGTTTATTGCCGATGCCGCGCATGAGCTGCGCACGCCGCTTACCGCGGTTCGTCTGCAGATTCAACTCGCGGAACGCGCGGCCACCGACAGTGAGCGTGCCGCGGCGTTTGCGCAGCTCAAAGGCGGCGCGGAACGTGCGTCGCGCCTGGTGCAACAACTGCTGACGCTGGCGCGCAACGAGCCGGATGCCACCGGGCGTGAGCGGGCGACTGTGGACCTCACCGCTATCGCGCGCGAGGTGGTGGCCGAACACGCGACCGCCGCGGAAGCGAAGGGGCTCGATCTCGGACTGTCAGCTGACATGCCAGTCTTTGCCACGGGCGATGCCGAAGCCTTGCGCACGATGCTGGGTAATCTGGTCGATAACGCCGTCAAATACACGCCGCCTGGCGGCGTTGTCGATGTGGCGGTGACAACCGGCGACGGACGGGCTTCTTGGGTGATCACGGATACCGGGTCTGGAATCCCCGTGGCGGAACGCGAGCGGGTATTTGACCGTTTTTACCGTCTTGAGGCGGCCGGCGTGACGGGCAGCGGGCTCGGGCTTGCCATCGTGCAAAGGGTCGCGCAACAGCACCGCGCGGCAGTCGAACTTGCCGCTGGAACCGGCGGCCGCGGCTTGCGGGTTACGGTGCGCTTTCCCGCTTTAAGTCTGCCTTAAGTTTTTGCTCCCAGTATGTGCGGCGTAGAGAAACTTTCCTACGGCGTCAACATCAACCAAGGAGCGATACATGAGACGGAAAATACTGGTTCGCAGTCTGATTGCGGCGGGGATATTTTCGGCCGCCACGATGGGCGGCTATATTGCCCAAAGCAGTTCAGTCTTTCACAGTGCGGTTGCCGCGGGCACATTGGCGCCCGCCGCCGCCACGAACGTCCAGCCTGGCGCACGGGTTGCGGTGCCTGACTTCACGACTATCGTCGAGCAGAACGGCGCAGCCGTCGTCAACATCAGTGTCACCGGCAAAGGCGAGCGGAGCGCTGTCGCGGATACGCAGCAGCTCGACCCGAAAGATCCCTTCTATGAGTTTTTTCGCCAGTTCCGCGGGCAGATGCCCCGCGAACAGGGCCCCACCCACGGGCTGGGCTCGGGTTTCATCGTGCGCGCGGACGGCGTTATTCTGACTAATGCGCACGTCGTGGCGGACGCATCCGAGGTAATCGTCAAGCTCACCGACAAGCGCGAGTTCAAGGCGAAAGTGATCGGTATCGACAAGCCGAGCGACGTGGCGGTGTTAAAAATAGAGGCGGACAATCTGCCCGTCGTGACGCTCGACCGCGCCGATGATGTCAGGGTCGGCGAATGGGTGCTGGCCATCGGCTCGCCCTTTGGCTTCGACAATTCGGTCACCTCGGGAATCGTGAGCGCCAAGGCGCGCGCTTTGCCCGGCGACACCTACGTGCCGTTTATTCAAACCGACGTCGCCGTTAATCCGGGCAATTCGGGCGGGCCGCTCTTCAACATGAAAGGCGAAGTCATCGGCATCAATTCGCAGATCTACAGCCGTTCCGGCGGTTACCAGGGATTGTCCTTCGCGGTGCCCATCGATGTCGCGTTGAAGGTGCAGGATCAATTGATGCGGCATGGCCGTGTCACGCGCGGGCGGCTTGGCGTCGGTATCCAGGATGTGAACCAGGCGCTGGCCGATTCGTTCGGCCTCAAGAAAAACGCCGGCGCGCTGGTGGGCTCGGTGGAAAAAGACAGCCCGGCCGACAAGGCGGGACTCGTGCCCGGCGACGTGATCGTGCGCTTCAATGACAAGGAGGTGGCGAGTTCGTCCGAACTGCCGGTGCTGGTTTCGAATACCCCGCCGGGTAGCGTGGCGCGGCTGGACGTGATGCGCAAAGGCGACACCAAACGCATCGACGTGACCGTCGGCGAATTGAAGAACGCGAAAGTCGCGGCGGCGGAGGCAGCCGGCGAAGAGCACGGGCGGTTGGGTGTCGCCGTGCGGGAGTTGAGCCGCGACGAGCAGAAAGAGGCCGGCGTAACCGGCGGCCTGGTGGTCGAGAACGCGCAGGGTGCCGCCGCGAAGGCGGGCATACAACCCGGTGACGTGATTCTCTCGGTTAATGACACGCCGGTCAAAAGCGTCAAACAGTTGCAGGCGCTGGTGTCCAAGGCCGGCAAACGCATCGCGCTGCTGGTGCAACGCGAAGACGCGAAGATGTACGTGCCGGTCGACCTCGGCTAAGCAGCAGGCGACACGCAGTAACTGCGGGGCCCGCCAATGGCGGGCCCCGCTTTCGTACGCCGTGCCAAAGCCAGTAATGAGGCTATCGGTACGAAGGTGCACATACGTCGCAGGTCATATTCGAAAACCTTGGCGTTCGCTCCCTATCGCTTGCCGAATTTTTGGGAGTTCCATCCGACTATTGCTTTTGAGGATTAAACCTAGGGCTGAACCATCCCCCTGGGGCTGACTTCGGACCTACCCCGGGCGGTGCAGTACCGGCATCTCGCGCGTGAACACGCGCCGGCCGCGTTTATAGCCCATCAGCGGTGGCGCGACGGTCGCGATGACCTCTTGCGGTGTCTGCGCGTCCCACACGATGAGGTCGGCGGGATTGCCAACCGCGATGCCGTAGTCGCCGCGGCGCATGATGCGCGCGGGCCGGTCGGACACCATCGCGAAGCATTCGGCAAGGTCGTGCGCGGTGCCGCGCTGCACGACGTTCGCATACAGGTTCGCGATGCGCACCAGCGAGCAGTCGCCGTACGGCGTGAACGGGTTCAACACATTGTTGGTCGAGATGGCGCAATTCGCTCCTTGCGCGATGAGGGCGTTGGCGTCCGCGATGCCGCGGATGACGCTGTGCTCCAAATGGCGCCCGCTGGTGAAGAGGTCCGTCGATGGCAGCACCGCCACGGCGACGCCGGAGCTGGCGAGCCGCCGCCCGAGCGCCTCCAGTTCCGCCGCCGGCAGGCACGAATACTTGTTGCCGTGGCCGATCGCCACGCGCCCGCCCCAGCCGATCTCGTCCGCCAGGTCGCACACCT
>JAYVME010000257.1:0-4391 GCA_043759115.1 Betaproteobacteria bacterium
GCATCCACACCGGGCTCGGCCAGTTGATCCGCGATGCGAACGGCAAGCTCGACGCCTCGATCAAGACGCAGTGCGCGGTGCTCGACGGCTACGATAAGCGGCTGCTCGAATGGATTTCCGACACCGGGGTGGCGGCCATCGCCGCCGATAACCTCGCGGTGGAAAGATCGTCCACGCTCGGCGCGGACCCGCGCCTGCCGCATCGCGGGCCGCAACTGCCGCTGCACGAGCACTGCCTGGTCAAGCTCGGCATCCATCTCGGCGAATTGTGGTACCTGACCGAACTCGCGGCGTGGCTGAGAAAAAACCGCCGCAGCCGGTTCCTGCTGACAGCGCCCCCGTTGCGCATGCCCGGCGCCGCGGGCTCGCCGGTCACGCCGGTGGCGACGGTGTAATCAAACCGCCGCCCGGGTGCCGGCATGACCATCGGCATCGATCTCGTCGCAAAGGCGTCGCCCGACGGCCACGCCATGATCATCGTCAATCCGTCGCGTGTAGCGATGGAATTTCTTAAGCTTGAAATCACGCGCTGGGGCAAAGCGGTCAAGCAGGCCGGCGTGAAAATCGAGTCGGTGGAGGAAGCAATTAAGTCATTAGGTGATTGAGTGATTCGGTGATTAAATCACTCAATCACTGAATCAATCACTCAGTCACGCATAGCCTTAAGCGGCGATGAAGTCGCGACGATCATTAAATTACAAAACTTGGGGGAGATAAAACATGCAGCGATCGAATTGGATAAACGTCGCCGCGATAATTGCAGTGGCGGGCATCGCCGGCGCAATCGGTTGCGCGCAGCAGCCGGCGCAAATGGCCGGCGGCGCGGTGCCGCAGTACAGGGTCGATCCGTTGTGGCCGAAGCCGCTCAAGGACAACTGGATCTGGGGGCAGGTGTCGAGCGTCGCGGTGGACAGCCGCGATCACGTGTGGGTGCTGCATCGGCCCAACACGATGCTCGACGACGACAAGGGCGCGCAGCAAAAGCCGCCGGTCAATCGCTGCTGTGTTGCCGCGCCCGCGGTGATGGAGTTCGATCGGGACGGCAACTACCTGCAAGGGTGGGGCGGGCCGGGGCAGGGCTATGACTGGCCGAAGAACGAGCACGGCATCCATGTCGACTGGCAGGGCAGCGTGTGGATTTCCGGCAACGATCCGGCCGACGGTCAAATTCTGAAATTCACGCGCGACGGAAAATTCATTCTGCAGATCGGCAAGGCCGGCAAATCCGAGGGCAGCAACAGCCGTACGCAACTCGGCCGCCCGGCGTCGATCGAATCCGATCAGGCGGCCAACGAAATCTACGTCGGTGACGGTTACGGCAATCGCCGCGTGATCGTGTTCGACGCCACCACCGGCGCCTACAAGCGGCACTGGGGCGCGTACGGTGCGGTGCCGAGCGACGACAAGGTGCCGCCGTACAAACCGGGCGCCGAGCCATCGAAGCAGTTCGGCAATCCGCATTGCGTGCGCCGCACGCGCGACGGGCTCCTCTACGTGTGCGACCGGCCGAACAACCGCATCCAGGTGTTCCGCGGCGACGGCACGTTTATCAAGGAGTTCTTCATCGATCCACCGACGTTGAGCGGACCGGTCGCCGATATGGTGACATCGCGCGACGCGGGAGAAATCTATATTTTCGCCGCCGATGGTTCGAACTCCGAGATCAATATCCTGTTGCGCGAAGACGGCAGAAAGCTCGGCAGCTTCGGCCGCCCGGGGCGCATGGCGGGCGAATTCCGCTCGGTGCATAACATGGCCATCGACTCGAACGGCAACCTCTACACCGCGGAAGCCGGCTACGGACGGCGCGTGCAGAAATTCAGGTTGCAGTGATTGAGGGGCAGGATTCCGGCGATGCCTACGACCCGAACAGGTTCGTCGATCCGGAAGGCTATCGCCTCAAAGTCCAGCGCTACGAAAAGCTCTATCTGGAGCAATTGTAGAAGCAGTGGCGGGACAAAATGCGGGAATATATTTCCACGCACACCCCGGTTCGTGGCCTGTCGCCGATCATTCTGTAACCGGCGTCAAGTTTTATTGTCACGCGCGGTAACTGGGCGTAATCTGACCGCGGATGGTTCGCCGGGCCTAAGCCTGTCGGTAATTCCGCTTTTAACCCGCTCTTAACCCGTTTTCAACCCGGAGACAAATCATGATGGAATATCTGAATCAGATATTATTTTTGGTGGGACTGGTGACGTGGATCGCGTGGGTGCTGTTAAAACGCTATATCAACCCGGATCTCGATCACCACCAAACGAGCGAGCCGCCCACCGACGCGCAGCTGCGCTGGCATATCTGGAACATGCGCAAAGATATTTCGATGCTCGCCGTGACCAACTTTGCAATCCTGCTCGTGCTGGTCTTCGCGCTCGTGCTCAAACTCTAAGCTGCCGGAAAATAAACCCCCGGCACCACGCAGCGCGGTTGAAAGCAAGGGGAGGCGCGGCGACTTTGCAAAAACTTCTGGGCGTCGAACTGCCGGTGATACAGGCGCCCATGGCGGGGGCGCAGGCCGGCGCGCTGGCGATCGCGGTTTCCAACGCGGGCGGGCTGGGTTCGCTGCCCTGCGCGATGTTAAGCGTGGACGGCATGCGCAAGGAGCTTGCGGAAATCAAGGCGCGTACCACGCAGCCGTTTAACGTCAATTTCTTTTGTCATGCGCCGCCCGCGCCGAGTGCCGAGCGCGCAGCGGCCTGGCAGGCGGCGCTGGCGCCTTATTACGACGAGTTCGGGATTGATGCCGGTGCGATTGCGGCCGGGCCCGGGCGCGCGCCGTTCAGCGCCGAGTACGCCGACGTGCTGGGCGAATTCAAACCCGCCGTGGTGAGCTTTCATTTTGGTTTGCCCGCGGCTGCATTGCTCGCGCGCGTGCGCGCATGGGGCGCGAAGATATTTTCTTCGGCGACGACCGTTGACGAGGCGCGCTGGCTCGCCGCTCACGGCGTCGACGCCGTCATCGCGCAAGGTCTCGAGGCGGGCGGACATCGCGGCATTTTTCTGTCCGACGATCTGACTACACAGATCGGCACCTTCGCGCTATTGCCGCAGATCGTGCGGGCGGTAAACCTGCCCGTGATCGCCGCCGGCGGCATCGCGGACGCGCAAGGCGTTGCCGCTGCCATGGCGCTGGGCGCGGCCGGTGTGCAAATTGGCACCGCTTATCTGCTGTGCCCCGAAGCCACCATCAGCGCAGTGCATCGCGCCGCGCTGAAAAGCGACGCTGCGCGCCACACCGCGCTCACCAATCTTTTCACCGGCCGGCCCGCGCGCGGCATCGTCAACCGCATCATGCGCGAGCTGGGCCCGATGAGCGCCGCAGCGCCCGCGTTTCCGCTCGCCACCTCCGGCATCGCGCCCCTGCGTGCCAAGGCGGAGAGTCAGGGTAGCGGAGATTTCTCGCCGTTATGGTCGGGCCAGAATGCGCGCGGCTGCCGGGAAATTCCCGCCGCCGAACTCACGCGCGAACTGGCCGCCGGATTTCACCAATAATTCGCGCTGGATTGCTGCCGCACGTTGACGTGGAATGTCCTGTGTTAGACAATGTATACATTGTGTACAGGAGGCCATCATGAGTGAACTCGTGACGCTGCGGCTAGATGCCGCAACCCGCAAACGACTGGACAAGCTTGCTAAGACGACCGAACGCAGCCGCGCGGCGCTGGCGGCCGAGGCCGTGCGGCAGTTCGTGGAGATCAACGAGTGGCAGATCGCAGCCATCCAGAAAGGCGTGCATGAAGCTGACAGCGGGCAGTTCATAGACCACGCAAAGCTGAAAACCAAATGGGAGAAAAAGCTTGCGGCTGCGGTGGACAAGACTCGCTGATGGCGACCTGAACAATATTGCGGCGTACATCGGTCAGGACGGCCCGGCGGCGGCGGCGCGTGTGATTCTGGAACTGATCGATCAGACCGAAGCGTTGCTGACACGTCACGCCGCATTGGGGCGTCCCGGACGCGTGATCGGGACACGCGAACTTGTAATCGGCGGTCTGCCCTACATTATTCCCTATCGAGTGCGCGACGACGATATTGAAATCCTGCGCGTGCTTCACACTTCCCGGCGCTGGCCTGAAGATCTATAGTGGCGAAGGGAGAAACTTTTGTGGAAATTTGCTCCGACCCTATGTATTCAGCCATGAAACAACTTTGCCTTGGATGGGCGCTGGCGGCGCTGGCGGGCGGCGCGGCAGCGGCCTGGGAGCGCGCCGGCGCGGGTGAAGACGGCATGGTGGTGTACGCCGATGCCGCCACCATCCAGAAGGCCGGCGACGTGGTGAAAATGTGGGGCCTGCTCGACTATAAAACCGCCGAGAAAGACGCCGCCGGCAAGCCGTATCTGTCGGCGAAATTGCTGCAGGAATTCGACTGCAAGGGCGAGCGCGGGCGCA
>JAYVME010000258.1:0-4377 GCA_043759115.1 Betaproteobacteria bacterium
GTGATGAAGGCGGCGGCGGGCAAAGCCGGGCTGGAAGTGCAATGGCAGGAATTTCCGATTGGCCGACTGGGCCACGAGCTGCACGGCAATACGATGCCGCAGGCGACCGTCGACGGCTTGCAGGCGTTCGACGGCTGGGTGACAGGCCCGATCGGGCACGGTGCGTACCCGCGCTTTGATCCGACGTGGATCATGCCGCCGCTCAGGAAGAAGTTCGATCTTTTCGCGAGCATCAAACCGGTCAAGTCGTATCCGAACATCAAATCGGTGCACAAGAACGTTGACATCGTTTTTCTGCGCGAAGTGACCGAAGGCATGCAATCGTCGGATACGGTCGTCGCGGGCAACGGCGAATTCCGGCCGAACGACGAGATTTCGATCGGCACGCGCGTGGTTACGCGCAAGGGTGCTCACCGTGTTGCGCGCGAAGCATTCGAGATCGCGCGCCTGCGGCCGCGCAAGAAAGTCGCGAGCATCCACAAGGAGCCCGTGTATCGGCTGGTCTGCGGCATGTTCGCCGAAGAGTGCCGCAAGGTCGCGCAGGAATTTCCCGACTGCACGTTCGAAGAAGTTCTGGTCGACGGATTCGCGATGAAGCTCGTGATGAACCCGCAGCAATACGACGTGGTGGTGACGACCAACCAGTTCGGCGACATTCTCACCGACGAGGGCGCGGGCATCGTCGGCGGCCTGGGGCTCGCGCCCGGCTTGTGCGTGGGCGAGCGCCAGGCGATGGCGCAGGCGACCCACGGTTCGGCGCCGGACATCGCGGGGAAAAATATCGCGAATCCTTACGCGCTGATCATGTCGGGCAAGATGTTGCTTGAATGGCTGGGCAGGAAACGCGGTGAGGCGCGGGCGGTCGCGGCCGCGAACCTGATTGACATTGCGGTCGAGCGCGTGATCGCGGAGGGCAGAATGCTGACCGCCGACTTGGGCGGCACCGCGACCACCACGCAAATGGGCGATGCGATCGTCGCCGCGCTGTAGGAATGGGATCGCTCTTCTTATCGCGGAATGTCGTTGCTGAATTCGGCGGCCGCATCGCGCAAATTCTGGCGGGCGCGCCGCGCAAGCTCGATATCCTCGAATTCGCACCTGATCTCAAGCTCACGCCGGAGCAGTATGCGGGCATTGAAGTCACGTGTTATACGCGCGACATCTGGGAGGGCACGATCAAGGGGCGGTTGAGCGATGCGGCCATGGTTTACTGGTCTATGGTCGATATCGCGCCGACCCTGCAGTGGCTGCAGGTGTTTACGGCGGGCGCCGATCAAATACCATACGAGCCAACGATCAAGCGCGGGGATGCGTCGCTCGAAAACGAAATCGGGCAGGGGTATCTTCGAGCCAACGCCGGGCTTCATCAGTCCACGCTATTGTTGCCATGAGCAGATGCGGTGCGCCATCTTCTCATTTGAGATAGTGCGCCTCGCGTCCGAATCGGCTAGTCCGCGCCCGACCATTACGTGAAATGGCCAGTTCGCGAACTATTTCCTCTCGCGAGCTATCCTCAGGCTGCCCTTGAATCAGGCGAGTGAGTTCTTCCTTGACCGTGGACATAGCTTAAACCTCCAAGTTAATGTGATTTTGCTACAATCACTTCCCCTCGGCGAATGGCACATGTGAATGGGTTGACTAATAATTAGTTGATTTATTAGTTGACACTTTTTCCCTCTGCAATTTTCTCGTTCCCGCGTTAGTTGATACGAGGTCGGCTGACGTGGATCTTGTCTCCATCGCGGCACTGCATCAAAGAGATCGCGGCATTCTTCGCGCCGCACCTGAAACAGCCGCGATAGAACTGCTACTGCCGGGTCGTCAATCGCCGGCAAGTTCCCGCATGACCCAGTTCGCGGCCGAGCACAGATTGCCGTCTTTGTGATCGACGCCGAGCAATTGCAGGCCGAACGGCAATCCGTTCGATTGCATTACCGGCAGCGAGAACGCGGGGAATCCCAGCCACGATCCGGGCACGATGAAAGTGCGGCTGCCGCTGAATTCGAAACCGGTGATGGCGGGCCCTGATGACGCGAGCGTGACGTAGGTGTCGGCGCCGATGCTGTGCGCAAGCGCGCGGCAATGCCCGCGAATTGCATTTCGTTTTTCCAGTACCGCGACGTAATCGGCGGGTGTCATGTTGCCGGCGCGCTCGATCAGGCCGTGAATGCGTTTGCCGATGACTTTGCCGTAGCGCGCGACATAATCCTGGAACGGCCATTTCATTTCGTAGGCCACGATGTCGAGCGCGGTGTCGATGTCGCGCTCGAGCGCGTCTTCGAACACGGCGACGCGCGGATCGTTGTCCTTACTGACGATCTCGACCCCGGCGGCAGCGAGCGCCTGCATGACTTCATCAAACGCCTCTTCGGTGTTCGAATCGATTTCAGTCCAGCCGCGCGTATACAACCGGATCATTTTCGTGGGCTGCACCGGCGTGGGCAATGTCGCGCTCGCGCCGTTTAAAAATCCATAACCGGGACTGCCGACGCCCAGCGAGATCTGCGATGCAACGCGCCAGACATCTTCCAGCGTTGCGCCGATGATGCCCAGGTGATCGCACGTCGCCGATAACGGATGGATACCGGCCATGTTGAGCGAGCCGATGGTCGGCTTGAAGCCGACCGCGCCGCAATACGAGGCGGGGCGCAGCGTCGAGCCCTGCGTCTGCGTGCCCAGACCGACCGGCATCATGCCGGAACCGACCCCCGCGGCGGTGCCGCTCGACGAACCGCCGGGCGTGCGGTCGGGGTCGAACGGATTAGTGGTCGGGCCGGAAAAGCCGATCGCGAATTCAGTGGTGACGGTTTTACCGAAAATCACGGCGCCGCCTTGACGCAGTGCCTGCACGCACGCCGCATCCTGACCCGATTGCCAGCCACTGAAGGCGGGCGAATTCATCTGGGTCGGCATGTCCTTGGTCGCCATGATGTCCTTGATGCCGACCGGGCAGCCGTCCACCATCGACAACGGTTTGCCCGTTTTGTAGCGTTTGGTCGATTCATCCGCGGCCTTGCGGGCGGCCTTGCGGTCCAGCGTGACGAACGCCTTCACGCGGGATTCGTAGTGGTCGATGTTGGCGATGCAACGCTCGAGAAAGTCGCGCGGCGTTTGTTTGCCGGTCTTGAACCCGGCGACGGCCTGCGCGAACGAAATGATATAGGGATTGCGCCATGCTTTCATGTAGAGCCTCGGTGCCTGGATGTGAGCGTCGCCGCCAAATGAAAAATCGCGATAAACGGTTGCTATAATGAAGCAGGTTCGAGGACTAAGGTGTGAGGACTGAGGTGTGAGGACTGAGGGTCGAAAGCGGGAATTCTCTCAGTCCTCAGTCCTCAGTCCCCCAGTCCTCAAAATCCTGCCTTCGAGAATTTTACCCGATCACGAGAGGATTATTCGTATGCATGTCAGTCGCAAGCTTATGGCCGTGGTCGCGCTCATGTGCGCCAGCGTGGCAACGCCCGCGCAAGATTATCCCGCGCGGCCGATCCGCATGATCCTCGGGTTTGCGCCGGGCGGCAGCACCGATCTGGTGGCGCGCGTGGTCGGGCAGAAGATGGCCGAGGCGTGGGGGCAGCAGGTGGTGATCGACAATCGCCCCGGTGCGAACGGTATGATCGGCGCCGATCTCGTCGCCAAGGCGAGTCCCGACGGTTACAGCCTGCTCTTGAGCAGCATCGGGCCGATGGCGATCAACGCGAGCCTCTACAAGATGCCGTACGACATCGTCACCGAATTTGCGCCGGTCACCTACACCGGCAACGTCACAAACCTGCTGGTGGTGCATCCGAGCGTTCCGGCGACGAACGTGAAAGAGTTGATCGCGCTCGCCAAAGCGCAGCCGGGAAAGCTGACGTTCGGCTCAAGCGGGACCGGCGGCGCGCCGCACATGGCGGTCGAACTGTTCAAGATACTGGCCAAAGTGAATGTCGTGCACGTGCCGTACAAAGGCGGCGGCCCGGCCATGGCCGACCTCGTCGGCGGACAGATTTCGGGCAGCTTCGCGAGCATGCCGTCTTCCATTGGTTTCGTCCGCGGCGGTAAACTGCGCGCGCTGGCCGTCACGGCGCCCAAGCGTTCGCCGGCAGCGCCAGACGTGCCGACAGTTTCCGAAGCCGGGATTCCGGGGTTTTCCGTGCTCGATTGGCAGGGTTTATTTACCACGGCAAAAACACCGCCCGCGGTCGTCGCCAAGCTGAACGCCGAGGTGGTGCGTATTCTCAAGTTGCCGGACGTGATCGAAAAGCTGGCGATTGCCGGGGTCGAAATTCAGACCAGTACGCCGAAGGAATGGGGTGACTTCGTCAAGGCGGAAATCGCGAAGTGGGGCAGGGTCGTTAAAGATGCCGGTGTGAAAGTCGAATAACCTGGAAGAAA
>JAYVME010000259.1:0-4377 GCA_043759115.1 Betaproteobacteria bacterium
GCCGGGCCCGGTCAACATCGACGTGCCGCTGAATGTATTTCAGGAAACCGCCGAAGTCGAAGTGCCGGATCCCGATCCGCTGGTCATGCAGCGCGCGCCGGGCGATCTCGCAGCGCTAGCCCGCGCACTCGATTTGTTGCTCGCCGCCAAGCGCCCGGTGATACTTGTCGGGCAGGGCGGTCTCATTGGCGAGGCGACCGAGGCGCTGCTCGAATTTATCAAGCTCCTGCGCATACCGGTGGTCACGAGTCCGAACGGCAAAGGCACCATCGATGAAACGCACGAGCTTGCGTTTGGCCCGATGGGCAGAAACGGCCCCTACGCCGCCAACGAGGCGACACGCAACGCCGATGTGATACTCGGGCTCGGTTGCAGTTTCGACGACCGCGCCACCAGCGCGTGGATCAGCGGCTACACGCTCACCATCCCGCCGACCAAACTGATCCAGATCGACAACGATCCGTCCGAGATCGGGCGCAACTATCCGGCGCATCTCGGCATTCTCGGCGACATCCGCGCGAGTCTCGAAGTGCTGGTGCGGCGCGCGCGCGAAAAAATAAAATCCGGCCCCAAGACGTACGACGACTGGGTGGCGAAGCTCAACGACTGCAAAAAAATCTGGGATGAATATCAGAAACCATTCGCCGAGTCCGACCAGGCGCCGCTGCGTCCCGAGCGGTTGCTTAAAGGTTTGTCGAACGTCATCCCGGAAAACGCGATATTCGCGACCGACGTCGGTGTGCACCACAACTGGGTCGTGCAATTGTGGAAAGCGCGGCGCGCGCGCCATCTGCTGCAATCGTGGGGCTTTGCGTCGATGGGTTTCGCGACGTGCGGCATTCTCGGCGCGAAGCTCGCGCAGCCGGAAAGCCCGGCCATCGCGGTCGTCGGCGACGGCTCGTTCCTGATGACGCCGCATATCCTCGCCACCGCGGTGGAATACGACATACCCGCGGTGTGGGTGGTGTGGAACAACTATGGCTACTGCTCGATCCGCGACATGCAACTCGGCATGTTCGGGCAGGAACTCGCGACGAGTTTCCAGATCGACAAGACCAAAAAGCTCTTCAGCACCGACTTTGTGATGCTGGCGCGCTCGATGGGCGCCGAGGCCGCACGCGTTGACCGCGCGGCCGATCTCGAAGGCGCGCTCGAAACCGCGATCAAGTCCAACCGGCCGTATCTGGTCGAAGTTCCGGTGGACCGCGATATCCGGCCGGTCGGCACCGGCACGTGGCAGTTGCCGCCGTTTCCGCACGCGGAGCCGAATTTCCGGAAGCTCGCGGGACTCGACGGTAAATAGAAACCAGAAACTAACGTAATTGAAAAGGAAACGGTCATGCGTTCATCAATCGCCCTGGTGCTGGCATCAATTTTGTCGGGTTGCGCCTATGTGCCGACCGACTCGTTCGTACAAGTATCGCGCGTGCAAATGACCGCCCGCGATCGCGGCACGATTTATTACGGCACAATCAGGCGTGAGCTTCCCGCCGTCGTGAACATTACCGTGGAAGTCGACCGGCGCACCTATAGCGGCAATCTCGAATTGACGTTTCCCAACGAGACGTTCGGGCTTTACGCTCTATACGGGCCACGCGATGCGGCGCCTAAATCAGCGGAGGTGTTAAGACAGACCAACTACACGAAGGCTATCCTGTCATCGACCGACCAGCGCCTTCTGACCTGCGACTTTACGGACAATGGCGGCAAAGAAGTAAACGGCTTGTGCGTCGATGAGGCGAGACGCGTCTACGACGTGATTTTGAACTAGCAGGCTTCGCGGCGCCGGTCACGCGCGCCGCAGGCTAGTCCGGCTTGATGCCGGCCGCCTTCACGACTTTGCCCCATTTCGCGAGCTCGCTTTTCAGGTGCGTTGTGAACTCCTGCGGCGTGGTGGTCGTGATTTCGAGCGACAGATTGCCGAATTTCGCGCGCACATCCGGCGCGCGCATGGCATCGAGTACGGCCTTATGCAGTTTCGCCAGAATCTCCTTCGGTAATCGAGCCGTTGCCGCCCGAGCCATAATTCAGTTTGCCGGGCTGCGCGCCGGCCGCGGCGATAAATTCACCGAGCGTCTGCACGGGAAAACCGGGGTTGATCACGAGCACTTGGGGTGCTGTTGCGAGCAGCGTGATGGGCGTGAAGTCCTTAATCGGGTCGTATGGCACATGACGCAGAACGTGCACATTGATGGTGTGCGGCGAATCGCCGATCAGCAGCGTGTAGCCGTCGGGCGATGCCTTCGCCACGAGGTCGCGGCCGAGCGAGCCTGACGCACCGGGACGATTGTCGATGACGAACTGCTGACCGAGTATTTCACCGAGCTTCTGCCCGACTATGCGCGCGACGGCGTGGGCGAATTTGTGCGCGACCTAAATTCATTCTGTTGAGGACTCCTTGGTTAATCGAGTTTGGCGCCCGAATCCCTGACGACCTTCGCCCACTTCACGATTTCCTCGCGCACGTACTGCGCAAACTGTTCGGGTGTCTTGCTGGAGGGTTCGGCGCCGAGCGCGGTCAAGCGCTCCTTGAGTTCGGGCGCGTTGATCGCGCCGCCAATCTCGCTATTGAGTCTAAAGATGATTTCCCTCGGCAACGCCGCCGGACCGAACACGCCGTACCAAGACGTAACATCGAATCCCGCCAACCCCGCTTCGGCGACAGTCGGGATATGCGGCAGCAGCGGCGAGCGCGTGGCACCGGTCGATGCTATCGCGCGCAATTTACCGGATTGCACATGCGGCATCGCGATCGGCAAGCCCATCGACGCCAGTTGCAACTGCCCGGCCAGCAGATCACCGACGACCTGTCCGGCGCCCTTATACGGGATGTGCGTCATTTTCACCCCGGCCATGGTGTCGAACAATTCGAGTGCAAGATGATTGGGCGAACCGTTGCCGGCCGAACCGAAGTTGAGCTGGCCGGGTTTGGCTTTCGCCAGCGCGATCAATTCCTTTATGGACTTCGCGGGCAGCGAGGGGTGCAGCACGATCATGCTCGGAAACGATGCGACTTCGGCCACCGCCGACAAGTCTTTCACCATGTCGTAGCCGAGTTTCGCGTACAGACTCGCCCCTATCGCATGCGGCACGCCGCCCATCAGGAGCGTGTAGCCATCGGGTGCTGCCTTTGCGACCAGTTCGGCGCCGATGTTGCCGCCCGCGCCGACGCGGTTCTCGATGATGACCGGCTGGCCCAGGCGTTCATTCATCTTCTGCCCGACGATGCGCGCGAGCACGTCCGTCGCGCCGCCGGGTGAAAAGGGCGCAATGAGACGGAGCGGCTTGTGCGGATATTCCTGCGCCCCGGCGCCGCTGGCCGCACACGCCGCGAGCACGGCAATGGGAATAACGCCTGACTTTCCGGCGATGCGCATAACGTCTCCAGCACGCTTGTCCGCTGCGGCGCGCGGCGTATCGACTTCGCCGCGCAGCCTATGGCAATTATGGCTCATTGTGCCAAATCGCCGCGCAAATTGACACTGCCGCAATCGGGTAGAATTCGGCTGCGTTTTAAAACCTCCCGCATGTTCCCTGATTAATCAAGAACGACCCCGTGAAAATAAAACACATCGAAGCAATCGCGGTGAGCCTGCCGCTGACCAAGCCGGTAAAAATGGCCGGCGTCGAATTGCGTACTGCCGATAACCTGATCGTGCGCATGGAGTCCGCCGACGGCATCGTCGGTTGGGGCGAGGCGGCCTCGGCACCCATCATGACCGGCGAGACGATAGAAAGCATGGTGGCGGCGGTGCGCCATCTCGCGCCCTATGTTGTGGGCCGCGCGGCGGACGATTTTGCCGGCGCATCATCAATGATGAACCTGTGGATGTACGGCAACCAGGCGGCCAAAGCGGCGATCGAGATGGCGATGCACGATCTCGTGGGCAAGGCGACCCAGCAGCCGGTGCATGCCCTGCTCGGCGGCAAACGGCGCGACCGCGTGTCGACGCTATGGATGATCAGCGGGGGCAATGCCGAGGCCGACGCGCGCGAGGCGCAGGAATTGCGCGCGGCGGGTTATGTTGCGTACAAGGTCAAGGTTGGCGTGAACTCGCCGGAGATCGATGCCGAACGCACGCGCCGCGTGTGCGAGGTGCTGGGTCCCGGATTTTTGATTTCGTCGGATGCGAACCAGGGCTGGACGGCGGACGAGGGCGAACGTTATGTGCGCGCGGTGGCCGATACGCTGCTGGACTTTTTCGAGCAGCCGGTACGCCAGGACGATCTCGCCGGCATGACGCGCATCGCCGCGGCGAGCCGCGTGCTGATCTGCGCGGATGAAGGCATCCACTCGCTCGATCACATACGCCGCCATCATGCGGCGAAGGCGGCGCGCGGTGTGAGCCTGAAGACGATCAAGCTGGGCGGCCTGCG
>JAYVME010000260.1:0-4375 GCA_043759115.1 Betaproteobacteria bacterium
GCAACAACAGGGTCAGGCTTGGCCAATTGCGTTAGTGTTGGCGATCATCGAGGATATGCCGATGTGGACGTGGCATGGCTGCGTCGAATTGCAAAAAAGTTGTCAAAGCTCATGACCTTTGGCAGGCTGGCCAGCGAGTAGAAAGGTTTTCGGGTATTTTCCTTCGCCGCAGATTTTGAACGAACCGAAATCCTTGAACCAAAGCCCGTCGGGGGCATCGGGTTCCGATTCCCGCCACGCCTTGAGCTGGTAGAGGTCGTCAGCGGTGATCTTGCGTTCGCGCAGCCGGTCGAACAGATGGTCGCGGAGCGCGGGCGGCAATCCGGTCCACTGGATACGCGGCATTACTCGCCAAATGTGAGGCGGGCCAGTTCCGCCTTGAGGCGTTTCTGCTCGTCGGCGTCGCGCGAATGAGCCAGGCGGTCGGCCAGTTCGAAGAAGCGTTTCTTCGCCTGCTCTTTGGCTGCGATACCGGATTCGATGAGATCGACGATGACGCGATTGGCGCTTACGCTGCCGGTTTTCGCTAACGATTTCACCTGACGCGCGACACGTGCTGGGAGGCTCACGCTTTGACGGACGGTTTTTTCAGCGGTCGGCATGCGCGCAGAATACACCATCTTGAACCAGAATGCACCAAATCTGAAATTCACTGATTTCAGAACCCTGCGGCGAGCAGCCGGCGCGTAAGATATACTGCGAATAAATTCTCGCGATGGCATACATGGAACGTAGCGAGATTTCCTTTATCGTAGCGCATCCACGTTGATCGAAAACTAGCAGGTGTGACCGTGCCCATTACAATTATTTCCTGCCGCCAATTCAATCGGCATGCGAGTAAGGCCCGGAAAGCCGCCAACGCGGGTCCGGTTTTTATCACGGATGGTGGCTGTCTCACGCATGTGCTGCTGTCGTATCCAGAGTACAGGAAGATCACTGGCGGACGCAGCAAAATCGCCGATCTGCTGGCGATGCTCGGCAGCGCAGACGGGGAATTTGAAATCACACCTTTCCGAGATCTGGCACAAACGCTGGACCTCTCGTAATGTTTTTGCTCGTTACCAACTGTGGAAAATAGGAATGTAGCCTGATCTCTTGGCAACCGCGACGGTATAATTGCTGTAATGGAAAAACTGAGTCAACGCCGCAATCTGACTACTCGCGTGATTCGCGCCGGCGAGCGCGCGCCTGCGAAGTGGGCGGAGGAAGCCTCAACGCCTGAATCAAGAATGGAGGCGGTTTGGGAACTTACGTTGATGTGTCTGGCGTCGCGCGGGGTGCCTGCGAGTGAAATCCGACTTCAGAAATCCGTTGTCCGCATTCAACGCTCACGGCGTTGAGTGTCTGGTCGAGAAGGAGCGGTTATCATGTCATTTTCACTCACGTTAAGCCATGTCGGCATCTTCGTGACCGACATCCAGCGCATGGTGGATTTTTACACGCGCTTTCTCGGTTTCGTGGTGAGCGACCGCGGCCCGAATCCGCATGGTGAAATCGTTTTCCTGACGCGCGATCCGCGCGAGCATCACCAGTTGGTGATGGCCTCAGGCCGGCCCATCGACTTGCCGTTCAACCTGATCAACCAACTGTCGTTTCGCGTCGACAGCCTGGCCACGCTGCGCGCGCTCTACCATGACCTGAAGAACGAACCGGTGGTGAGCCTGGGTCCCATCACGCACGGCAATGCGCTGTCGGTTTATTTTCACGACCCGGAGAAAAACCGCGTCGAGCTTCTGATCGACACGCCGTGGTACGTGCCGCAGCCTTATCGCTTGCCATACGACATCATGCTGCCCGACGCCGATACAATGGATGTTGAGCGATGGGTGACAAGTTAAGAGCAAATCTGCCCACTACTACTGGCCCATCCTCCATTACCGGTTCACTTGTTTTTGAATTTATCTGCGTTTATCCGCGTTCATCGGCGGTTACGCATTGCTTGAGAAATCGCTTTTAGTCATTACCGAGGAAGATAAAATGTTCGATCTCACGGGCAAAGTTGCACTCATTACCGGTTCCACCAAAGGCATAGGCAAGTCGATTGCGGAGGAAATGGCGCGCGCCGGCGCCAAGGTTGTCGTCTCCAGCCGCAAAGCCGATGCCGTTGCCGCGGTAACCAAAGAATTGACCGACCAGGGCCGCGATGCAATCGGCGTGCCGTGCAATATCGGCGTCAAAGCCGAGCTGCAAAATCTCGTCGACAAAACGCTCGCGCAATGGGGCCACATCGACATTCTCGTGTGCAACGCGGCGATCAATCCGGTATTCGGGCCGCTGGCGAAAGTCTCGGATGACGCGTTCGACAAGATGATGGGCAGCAACATTCGCAGCATATTCTGGCTCGCCAACATGGTATTGCCGCAGATGGCCGAAAGAAAAGACGGCGCGATGGTCATCATTTCGAGCATCGCAGCACTCCGCGGCAGCAACGTCAACGGACTTTACGGCGTGACCAAGGCGGCCGACGCCGGACTCGGGCGCGCGCTGGCGGTGGAGTGGGGGCCGCACAATATACGCGTCAACAGCATTGCGCCGGGACTCATCAAGACCGATTTCGCGCGCGCTCTATGGGAAGATGAAGAACGGCGCAAGCGCCGCGAAGCAATGACGCCGCTGCGCCGGTTGGGCGATGCGCGGGACATCGGCGGCGTGGCGGTGTTTCTCGCGTCCGACGCCGCGCGCTTTATCACCGGCCAGTTGCTGGTCGCTGACGGCGGGGTGTCGATCGGCTGGTAGCACGCTGGAACGCGCGCTAACGTTTTAACGTTGGCGTTATCCGGTAGGATATAGTTTCGTGCAAAACTGACCAGCACAAATCGGCACGCGTATACTATTCAAAAAACGCCGGGAACGCCGCAAGCGTAGCGACCAGCGCCGCGCGAATCAATGTAATTAAATAACGAAAGGAAGTTTGATGAAATCCAGGATCGCTTATGCGATTATCGGCGCCGCGGTTATTGCCGGCGGCGCGGCGCAGGCGCAGAATTACCCGAACAAGTTCGTGAAATTCATCGTCACGTACCCGCCGGGCGGCAGTTCGGACGTGATGGCGCGCATCGTCGGCCAGAAGCTGACTGAATACTGGGGCCAGCCGATCATCGTCGACAGCCGGCCCGGCGCCGACGGCGCTATCGGCATGGAGTACGCGTCCAAGCAGCCGGCCGATGGATATACCTTCCTGCTCGGCAATTTCGGGCCGGTGGTTGCCAAGCCGTTGCTGTCGAAAGTGTCGTATGACTGGCAAAAGGATTTCGTGCCCGTGTCGCAGATTACGCAAAGCGCCAACATACTCGTGGTGCCGGTGTCGATGCCCGTAAAGAACGTGAAGGAACTCGTTGCACTCGCCAAGCGGCGCCCGGGCGAGCTCACCTACGCGACCAGCGGCCCCGGCAGCATGTCGCACTTCGCGGGCGAGATGTTCAAGCGGCTGGCCGGTGTCGACATGATTACGGTGCCCTACAAAGGCAATGCGCTGTCGATTACCGATGTCATGGGGGGGCAGATCACGGCGATGTTTTCGGACGCACTGCCGGCGATGCAGAGCATGAAGATCGGCAAGTTGCGCGCGCTCGCGGTGACGAGTGCGAATCGCTGGCCGTTCACACCTGAGCTGCCCACGCTCGCGGAGGGAGGCATCAAGGGTTTCGCGGCGGTCAACTGGTGGGGCATCCTGTTTCCGGCGGGTGTGCCGCGCCCGATCGTCGACAAGGTGAACGCGGACCTGATCAGGGCGCTCGCCACGCCGGACGTGAAAACGCGCCTTGGCGAGCTCGGCGTAGATGCGATCTCCAGCACGCCGGAACAATTCGGCGCGTTCATGGCGGCGGAAAACGCGCGCTGGGGCAAGCTCGTCAAGGAGGCAAATCTCAGGGTAGACTGATCGAAACGCCGCACGCATCACATGGATATTGATGAGACAGGCTCTAAAATACCGGGCAAACCGGAGTCGTGGCGGCAAACTTCAGTCCAGGCCGGTGCGCGGGATAATCTTTGCGCTAACCCGCGCACGTTCGGTCCAGCCGGAATTCGCAGATTAAGCGACCGCACGCCGCGGTTTTCGAGGAGACAACACATGAGTTCGAATGTGCGCAAACTGGCGGCATCATCCGTCAAGGAGCGCGTCAGCGCGGGGGAATGGGACACGCGCGTCGATCTCGCGGCGTGCTACCGGTTCGCCGCCCACTACCGCATGACCGATCTTATCTACACGCATATTTCGGCGCGCGTGCCGGGGCCGGAGCATCATTTTCTGATCAACGCATTCGGCTTGCTGTGGGATGAAATCAGCGCGTCCACGCTCGTCAAGGTCACGCTGGACGGCGAGATCGTCGACGATCCGACCGGCAACGGTATCAATCGCGCGGGCTACGTGATT
>JAYVME010000261.1:0-4372 GCA_043759115.1 Betaproteobacteria bacterium
CACACCAGCATGGCCATGCTGGTGATGATTGCCGCCGATGCGAGCACAATCGCAATCTGCAGTGCCGCGGACGCCGTTTCATAATGGTGATAGGCGGCAAGCGAACGATCGCGCACCTTTTCCGCATCCTTGGCGCGCGCGGCAAGTTCTTTCCGTCCCTCCCGGGTTTCCGGTTCGGAATCGTAGCGTTCCGCCGTTTTGCGCCACGCTGCGATGCGTCGCTCGACCGCTTCCCGGGTCTTCGGCAAACTGACCTGCTGGAGTTCGAGTTCGGCCGCTTCGCCCGCCGTGCGCACCACCGTCATGCGGATGGTCTTGGCCTGAAAGAACGACCACAGATTGGCGGCTTCGATATTCTTGTCGATAGCCGTTGTTTGCGCGCTTTTTCCCAGCGTCTCCGAAAACGCCAGAATCAACGCAATGACAGAAATCAGCAACGCAATTTTTTTGCTTTCCGGACCGACCGGCCCATGTTCCGCACCATGCCCTGCTCCCGACATAAATCCTCCTAATGCATAGACCCGGGTAAAATTTATCGCGGCCCCTAATATCCGCCCATATCGAACCCGCGCGGATCGCTTGCCGCCTGCGCCGCGCCGTCGGTTTTCGATTTGAATACCACCTGCATATTGCCCCATTTGCGGCTCACCACCTGCAGCCGGTGCCCCTTGGCTTCGAGCGCGGCGCGCCACTCAGCGGAAAAACTGTTGGGCTCGATTTCAATCTGATCGGGCCAGCATTGGTGATGATAACGCGGCGCCGTGACCATGCGCTGCAAGTCCACCTCTTTCTGATTGACATAGTCGAGTATGCCGAACAGCACCATGCTGATGATGCGCGAACCTCCCGGCGCGCCGATTACCAGCACGCCCTTTTCGTCCTCGACAAAAGTGGGACTCATACTCGACAACGGCCGTTTGTGCGGTGCAATGCCGTTGGCCGCGCCGCCGAGCAACTGGTAATTATTCGCGATGTCGGAGCGCAACGAAAAGTCATCGATTTCATTGTTCAGGAGGACGCCGGTATCGGCGGCGACCACGCCCCCGCCAAACCAGGAATTGATGCTTAACGTGGCGCCGACGCGATTGCCGTCGATGTCGACCACCGAGTAATGGGTGGTATTGTAGCTTTCGCTCACCGCCGCCAGCGGTGCAATCGACAAGGCGTCGTTCGGCGTGGCCCGATTCGGGTCGATGGAGGCGGCGCGGCGGCGCGCATAGGCTTTGCCGACCAGCGTCGCCGTCGGCACCTGTACAAAGTCGGTGTCGCCAAGATAACGCATGCGATCCTGAAAACCGCGCCGCAATGCCTCCACCACGACGTGCGCGCTCGCCGGGTCGCGGGCGTCGACCAGCGTAAACCGCTCGAGTATATTCAGCGTTTGCGCAAGGGTCACGCCACCCGATGAAGGGAGTGCTGCGGAAACGATGGTCGCGCCGCGGTAGGTGAACTTCACCGGCGCGCGCTCGACGATCTGATAGCCGGCGAGATCCGACGCCTGCCACGCGCCGCCCGCCGCATTAACGGCCGCCACGAGTTCCTGCGCAATGCGACCGCCGTAAAATCCGTCACGCCCCTGTTCGCCGATGAGTTCGAGCGTCACCGCGAGCTGCGGCTGTCGCAGCAGAAATCCGGCTTCCGGCGCCTTGTTGTTGTCGAGAAAAATGCGCGCGGTATTGACGCCGGCAAGCAGCCGGCGCTCGCGCAGCTTGGCGACCCGCGCGAATCGCGCGTCGATGCTGAAACCGTCGCGCGCCAACGCGATGGCCGGCGCCAGTAATTGTTGCAGGGGTAATTTCCCGTAATGCCGCGCCAGATGCACGAGGCCTGCCGGCACGCCGGGAATTCCGGCCGCCTTACCCCCCTGTAGCGTCGCACCCGGCACCGGCTTGCCATTGCCGTCGAGATACATTGACAGCGTAATGGCGGCGGGCGCGGTTTCGCGCGCATCGATCATCACCTGCTTGCCGTCGGCGGCACGGTGCAGCAGCCAGAACCCGCCGCCGCCGAGTCCCGCGGAATAAGGTTCGACCACGCCCAGCACGGCGGCGACGGCAACCGCCGCGTCGAATGCATTGCCGCCCTGCTGCAACACCTGATAGCCGGCTGCGGTCGCCAGTGGATGCGCGCTCGCAATCGCCGCATGGCGGGGAACGTCCGCGCCCGTCGCGGCGACGGCGAAACACGCGGCGGCAAACGCAGCAACTGCCCGCCGGCACGCCATCAGGACACGGGCACGCAAAGCGGCGGCATCAAATTGAAATAACGGCCTCAGTAACACACCGCTGGATGGGATCGGCAAGCTGGTCCTTATGCGCTCAATTCGGCGTGCGACTGCTGGTCCATCGGACAAAATCACGCGCGGATTATAACAGCGTCCGCCATCAATCACGGTTCGCACGCGCTCGCGGCGGCCAGCGCGCGCAGTCCCTACTCGCGTAAGTGGCGCGCAAAGAACTCTTCGGCACGCCTGCGTGCATCGGTTGTCGCGGCACTGTTTGCATCGTTTGATTGCTTGCGCGACGCGCGATGCATGACTAGCCCGCGCGCCCTGGCGGCGATTGCGCGCGCTGCCGCGCATCCGCCTTCATGATAAGCGCGCCGCCGCCGAGCAGCAGCGCATCCATCCAGAACGCCGGACCGAGGCCGAACGCGCTGCCCAGCGTGCCGAAAATCAGCGGCACCAGCACTTCGGTGAATTTGTTGAAGCTCTGCCGCAGTCCCATCGCTTCGCCACTGCGCCCTTCTGGCGCGCGGTTATAGGTGATCACCATCGACAGCGGACCGCGGCAACCGACCCCAGCAACATCGGCACGCGCGGCCCCAGCCGGTCTGACACGCGTCCCGCATACAACGCGAGAAATAGTGAAAACAACGAATCACAGCTTTCAGGGTGTGGGGTAAAATCGACTACCGCACACGCACCCTCGCGCGGCGCAAGGAGATCAGCGCATGAAAATCCAGACCATAGGCGTGATGAGCCCCGGCGACATGGGACAGGCCGTCGCGCAACAATTAAAAAGCAAGGGCTATGACGTGTGCACCGCGCTCGAGAAGCGCAGCGCGCGCAGCAAGGAACTCGCCAGGCAGGCCGGCTTGACCGACGTCGGCTCGCTTGCGGGGCTGGCCGAAAAATGCGACGTCATACTCTCTATCATGAACCCCGGCGCCGCGCTCGAGTTCGCCGGCGAACTCGCGCAGGCGCTGAAAACCACCCAGCGCAAGCCGCTGGTGGTCGACTGCAACGCGATTGCGCCAGGCACGATGCGCGCGATTGAAGCCACGATTATCGCGGCCGGCGGCCGCTGCGCCGACGGCGGCATCATCGGACCGCCGCCGCGCGGAACCGCCAAGATGTCGCTCTACGTTTCGGGCCCCGAAGCGTCGGCACTCGAGCAGCTCGCTACACCCCAGGTCAACGTGATAGTGATCAGCGAGCGAATCGGCGACGCGAGTGCGATCAAAATGTGCTACGGCGCGTTCAACAAGGGATTGCAGGCGATGGCGCTCGAACTGCTGGTCGCCGCGCGCCGGCTCGGTATCGATGCTCTGCTGGAGACGCAACTCAGGGAAAGCCGCCGCGAAGTTTACGACTGGATCATCGGTTCGCTGCCCATCATGCCGCCCAAGGCTTATCGCTGGGTGCCGGAAATGCTCGAGATCGCCAAGACCTTCGAGTCGGTCGGCCTGACGCCGCGCATGTTCCAGGGCACGGCGGACATGTACGAATTCGTCGCCGCCACCGCGCTCGGCAAGGAAACGCCGGAAACCCGTGACAAATCGTGCGGCGGCAAGGACGTGGTGCAACTGCTCGCGGACGAACGCCGCGGCTGACACGGAACAAAGCGTAACTACTGCGTGCGGTACATCGAGCGCCGGTCGCGCGTAAAAGTAATGATGTTCTCCGCGCCCTCGCGCACGCTGCGCCCGAGCGTCAATTTTCCGGAACCGTCGAGCAGCAGTTCCTTGCGCAGCACATGCACTTCGTCGCCGCTTTCAAGCGCGACGAACGTGCCATTCAGACTGTGATCGACCAGATAAAAGTGCGTGCGCATGAGCCGGATGCTCACGTGTTTGCGCGAGGCGAGTTTCTCGTGCACCACCAGATCGCAATCCTCACCGCGGCCGATCGTGATATTGGGGCGCGCCTGATCGAGCCGGAGGCTTAAATTGCGGTGCGCGATGATCAGACTGCCCTGATCCCCCGGTATGATCTTGTGCGAGCGCAGGTTGACGTCGGTCAAATCGGCGATGTCCTTGTGCCACACCACCTGATACACCGTCGATTCGTCGGAACTGCCCTTCAGCACGGCCTTGAACACCGGGCGCACATTGGCCCTTAATTCCGGCGACAGGTTACGCTCGGTCGCTT
>JAYVME010000262.1:0-4371 GCA_043759115.1 Betaproteobacteria bacterium
CTCGAGGTGCTCGAAGGCCTGCCGCCCGAGGCGCGCGTCGGCAACTGGGTGTTCGAGTGGTATTGGAATCAGCCGAAAACGCCACACGTCGCGGAATTCGTCGCTGCCGTCCGCAAGAAAACCGGCGGCAAGGTGCCGACCGCTCGTACGTGGTTCGGTTACGCCTCGACCTGGAGCTGCGCACTGGCGGCCAATCATGCGAAATCCCTCGACGCGGTCAAGATGGCCAAGGCGTTGCAGGGCTTCAAGCTGCCGCCCGAAGTTGCGTTGATGCCGAACGACACGTTCTACCGAGAAGGCGACAACCAGCTCATGGCGACGCTCTTCGTGGGACATGCCCAGTCGCTCGGAGCCAAGGATCCCGAAGACCTCTTCGTGGTCGATTCGTTGGTCAAGGGCGTGGACGCAGCGCTGCCGGTCGCTGAGACCGGTTGCAAGTTGACGTGGCCGGCTTGAAGTCATGCGATCCCCCGGGCGTTGCGGTTCTTGCGATGCCCGGGTTGCCCGCGATACGCAAGGGACGAAACGACGCGGGAGGGCGCGCAGCGGCAAGCATCAAGGTTTTTCCCGGTTAGTTAATGATCTTCCCGTCGCGCGCAGGGCAAGCCGGTTTGCCACATAAGGAAAATCCGCCGGCAGGATATCCTGATGACACAGTTAATACTTTTCAACGTCTTTAACGGCCTAATCGTCGGCGCGTTCTATGCGCTGATGGCTCTCGGCCTCTCGCTGATCCTGAATCTGAGCGGCGTAATCAACTTCGCTCATGGCGGGTTCCTGGCGGTCGGCGCCTATCTTGCCTATTCCCTCATGCCCTATATCGGCTTCTGGGGCGCGCTGGTCGTAGCGCCGTTACTGACCGCGGCCATCGGTCTCGTCGTCGAACGCATACTGATCCGCCGCCTGTACGGGCGCGATCCGCTTTACAGCTTGCTGCTAACCTTTGGACTGGCCTACATCCTCGAAGACGGCACCCGTTACATCTGGGGCGCGCAAAGCCTGCCTTACCCGATACCCGCGTGGATGACTACGCCGCTGAGTACGGAATTCTTTTTCCTGACCGGCTACCGCCTCTTCATGGTCGCGCTGGTCGGGGTAGCGGTCGCTGGCCTGTTCTATATCCTGAACCGCACCCGTCTCGGCATGCGCATCCGCGCTGGCACGCTCGATCTCGAAACGGTGTCGGTACTCGGCGTTAACGTGCGCATCCTGCGCAATCTCAATTTCGGGCTGGGCATTTATCTGGCCGGACTCGCCGGAGTGCTGGCAGCGGGTATGCTCGGCTTGCAGCCTACGATCGGCGCCTCGCTCATCATGCCTAGCTTCGTCGCCATCATCGTGGGCGGACTCGGCAGCCTGCCCGGCACGCTGCTCGGCGGCCTTTTAATCGGCGTCGCGTCGGGCCTCACCACAGTGTTCATGCCGTCGGCAACCGAAGCCGTCATCTACGTGATGATGGGTGTCGTCCTACTGGTGCGGCCGCGCGGCCTCCTTGGTGAGGAAGGGAGAATTCAGTGAACGGGTTGAATAAACAGACTACCAACGCCGCGGTTTGGATCGTGCTGCTCACGATGCCTTACTGGATGAACGCTGTCGGTGGTTACACGGAACTCGCTACTCGCGTCGTCGTACTCGGCCTGGCCGCGATGGCGCTCAACTTTCTGCTCGGGTTCACCGGCGTGCTCTCCTTCGGCCACGCGGCCTACTTCGGTCTCGGCGCTTACGGCGTAGCCATGACGATCAAGTATCTCGCGCCAAACACCCTCCTTGGCATCCTCCTCGGCGTCGCCCTGGGCACGCTAGCCGCCGCGGCCATTGGAGCCCTGATCGTCAAGCTGCGCGGGGTCTATTTCGCGATGGTGACGATCGCATTCGCGCAGGTGTTCTACTTCATCACTTTCCGCTGGGACTCGGTTACCGGGGGCGACGACGGCCTGACCGGATGGACGCGCCACGCACTTAACCTCGGGGTCGCCAACATCGACATCCTCGGCAGCGATAAGGCATTCTATTATTTTGCGCTCGCGGTGTTCGCTGTCGCCGTCGGCATTATGGCGTTCCTGCTGCGCTCGCCTTTTGGCAGGACGCTGATAGCGATTCGTGAAAACGAGCGTCGGGCGCGCTTCCTCGGGATTCCCGTCGAACAGCACGTGTGGCTTTCGTTCGTGATCTCGTGCCTGTTCGCGAGTCTTGCCGGCGCGCTCTATGCATTGCTCAACAATTTCGTCGATCCGCGCGCGCTCTACTGGACTCAATCCGGCAACTTCGTGATCATGGCCGTGCTCGGTGGCATGCGTTCCTTCTGGGGGCCGCTGATCGGCGCCGCAATCTTCGTGGTGTTGCAGGACTACGTCTCCAGCCAGACCGAAAACTGGATGTCTTTCATCGGACTTTTCTTTGTGCTCATCGTGCTGTTTTTCCCGCGCGGCGTGCTTGGTATGATCCGCAAAAAGGCCGCGCCGTGAGTCTGCTCGAAGTGCAGAACGTCTCCCAGCATTTCGGCAGCCTAGTCGCGGTCAACGGAGTTTCGCTCGCGGTGGAATCCGGCGAGCTGCGCGCGGTGATTGGACCGAACGGCGCGGGCAAAACCACCTTTTTCAATCTGATCAGCGGCTTCTCTCCTCCGACCGCGGGCAAGATTCTGTTCGGCGGCACTGACATCACGTCACTGCCCGCGCACAGGCGTGTGGCCATGGGCATGGCGCGCACCTTCCAAATCACCGAAATTTTCCCCGAGTTGAGCGTGCGCGAAAACCTTCGAATCCCGGTCGAGGTGGCCGCCGGTTACCGGCTTAGGCCGTGGTTGTCAAGTAGCGACGACAGTAAAATCCGTGCGCGCGTTTCCGAGCTCATGGAAATGGGGGGGCTCACGGAAAAAGCGGATCGGCTGGTCGGCGAACTGCCCCACGGCGACCAGCGCGCGACCGAGATCACGATGTCGCTCGCCCTTAAGCCCGGCCTGCTGCTGCTCGATGAACCGACCGCCGGCATGGGCGATCAGGAGACCTACAATATCACCCGACTCATCCACAGGCTGCACAAGGACCAGAAGCTCACCATCGTGCTGATCGAACACGACATGCGCGTCATTTTTCAACTTGCCGATCGCATCATGGTGCTCGCCGAAGGTTCGATACTTGCCGAGGGAACACCCAGCGAGATTGCCGCGAACGAGCGCGTTCAGGCGGCGTATCTGGGGAAGGCGGCATGACGCGGCGCAACGGTTTGGAGACGATGAAATGAACGCGCTCGAGGCGGAAGGACTCCACACCTTCTATGGCAAGAGCCACATTCTTCAAGGGGTGGGACTCGAGGTGCATGAGGGCGAGATCGTCACTTTGCTCGGACGCAACGGCGCGGGAAAAACAACTACGCTGAGGAGCCTCATGGGGCTTACGCGCGCGCGCGAGGGAACGGTGCGCATTTTCGGTGAGACGACCACCGACTGGCCGCCTTACCGGATCGCCGCGTCGGGCGTGGGATACGTGCCCGAGGGACGGCGCGTCTTCGCCAACCTGACCGTCGAAGAAAACCTCAAGGTCCCGCGCGAGCGCCCCGGCCCGTGGACGATCGCCCGGGTCTACGAGTTGTTCCCGCGACTCGGTGAGCGCAGACGCAACATGGGTCGCCAACTCTCCGGGGGCGAGCAGGAAATGCTCGCGATAGCCCGGGCGTTGCTGCTCAACCCAAAATTGCTGCTGCTGGACGAGCCCTCGCAGGGCCTCGCGCCTATCATCGTGCAGGACCTCTTCAAAGTCATCAGCGAGATGCGCAAGGAAGGGATTTCGGTGCTGTTGGTCGAGCAGAATGTGCGCGTCGCCGTCGAAATCGCCGACCGCGCCTACGTGCTGGATGACGGGCGAGTAGTTTACGTGGGAGCTGCAGCCGAGTTCGCCAAGGACGAGAACCGTGTGCGGGCGCTGGCGGGCGCAAGCGCGGAAAAGTGGGATGCGATGGATTAGCTGAAGCATGCCCGGCACCACGTTGCCGGCGCGCAACGTGCGCTGCGGCCCGCGGCGCGTCCGCGTACTGTCCAAAATTTCGAGCGGGCCCCGTCATACCGCCTTGCGGTAGTAGAAGCTGGGCATTCCACCGAGCCGCTGGCGACGATGCGGAGCCAGGTACCGGGGCAATGTGGGTTACAGGGCGCCCGGCGCTGATGCCAGAGCGTCGCAACCGTGACCTTGGTCACCTCGAAGTCGTGACTTCCTGCAACTCCAGATCGTGACCTTCAGCAGCTTACATGTGGCCGGCCGAGGGCTAGAGTTCAAGCCATGGACGCGCGAATGGAAACACAACCGCGACCTTCGATCCCGAAACATCAACCTACAAAGGACTACATCATGACCATCAACAAAACCGATATCGCCG
>JAYVME010000263.1:0-4370 GCA_043759115.1 Betaproteobacteria bacterium
ACCAACAAATATGCCGAGGGCTATCCGGGTAAGCGCTATTACGGCGGCTGCCAGTACGTCGATGTCGCCGAACAGCTCGCAATCGACCGCGCGTGCGAATTGTTCGGCGCCGAGTACGCGAACGTGCAGCCGCATTCGGGTTCGCAGGCCAATTTCGCGGTGTATTCCGCGGTCTTGCATCCCGGCGACACCATACTCGGCATGTCGCTCGCGCACGGCGGTCACCTGAGCCATGGCGCCACGGTCAACATCAGCGGCAAGCTCTACCACGCATTAACGTACGGGCTCGATCCGGCGACGGAAGCTATCGATTACCATCAGGTTGAAGAACTTGCGCGCATGCACCAGCCGAAACTGATCGTCGCCGGGGCGTCGGCCTACTCGCTCGCCATCGATTGGCAGCGCTTCCGCGAGATAGCCGACGGCGTAGGCGCGCTGCTGATGGCCGACATCGCGCATTACGCCGGTCTCGTCGCGGCGGGGGTTTATCCCAGCCCGGTCGGCATTGCGGACTTCGTTACCTCGACCACGCACAAGACGTTGCGCGGGCCGCGCGGCGGCTTGATACTCGCCGGCGCCGAACACGCGAAGCTGCTCAACGCGGCGATCTTCCCGGGCAGCCAGGGCGGTCCCCTTATGCACGTAATCGCCGCCAAGGCGGTCGCGTTCAAAGAGGCTTTGAGTCCGGGATTCAAGGACTACCAGCGGCAGGTGGTTGCCAACGCGCAGGCGATGGCGGGCGTGTTGCAGCATCGCGGCTGCCGCATCGTGTCCGGACGCACCGATTGCCACTTGTTCCTGGTCGATCTTACCGCGAAGCGCGTGACCGGCAAGGATGCCGAAGACGCACTCGGCCGCGCCCACATTACGATCAATAAGAATTCGATTCCAAACGATCCGCAGAAACCGACGGTCACCAGCGGCATCCGGCTCGGCTCGCCGGCGATCACCACGCGCGGCTTCGGTCTCGCGGAAACGCAGGAACTCGCCAACCTGATCGCCGACGTGCTCGACGCGCCGCGCGATGATAAGGTGATCGAGCGAGTTGCGTCGGCGGCGAAAGCGTTGTGCGCGAAGTTCCCGGTGTATGAAAACAAAGGATGAAGGCGGAAGGATGAAGGCGGAAATCAGGGCGGGAGGCTCTATTCATCCTTCATCCCTCATCCTTCATCCTTATTAGTTATGCATTGTCCATTCTGTAAAGCCGAAGACACGCAGGTCATCGATTCGCGTGTCAACGACGACGGCGACAGCATACGGCGGCGGCGGCGCTGCGCCGCGTGCAACAAGCGTTTCACGACCTATGAAACCGTCGAACTGCGCATGCCGCAACTGGTGAAACAGGACGGCAGCCGTACGGAATTCGATCTCGACAAGTTGCGCACGGGGTTCATGCGCGCGCTGCACAAGCGTCCGGTGCCAACGCCGCTGGTGGATGATGCGGTGGCGACGGTGACGCAGCAGGTGCTGGCGCTGGGCGAGCGCGAAATCGAGTCGCGCCGCGTCGGCGAGATGGTGATGAAAGAACTCTACAAGCTGGACAAGGTCGCCTATATCCGTTTCGCGTCGGTCTACAAAAGCTTCCAGGACGTCGACGATTTTCAGGACGCAATCCACGAAGTGCAGAAACCGTCCGGCAAAGGCAAGTAAGAGGTGAGGGGTGAGGCGTGAGGGGTGAGGAGAAACAGCAAGAGAAGCATTGTCTTTTGCCTGCCGCCTCACGCCTGACGCCGCACGCTCTTTCGTCCCCGGCGCTCCTGGCGCTTTGGCGGTTTAAAAATCAATGATCAATGCGGCTGATCAAGAATTCATGGCGCGCGCGCTGCTACTCGCCGAGCGCGGCCTTTACACGACGACACCCAATCCGCGGGTCGGCTGCGTGATCGCGCGCGACGGCGCCGTCGCCGGTGAGGGCTGGCATGAGCGCGCGGGCGGCCCGCATGCCGAAATAGTGGCGCTTCATGCGGCGGGCGACCGCGCGCGCGGCGCCACCGCCTACGTGACGCTCGAGCCCTGTCATCATCAGGGCCGCACGCCGCCGTGCGACGAGGCGTTGATTGCGGCCGGCATCGCGCGCGTGGTGGCGGCAATGCAGGACCCCGATCCGCGTACTGCCGGGCAGGGCATGGCGCGGCTGAAAGCAGCGGGCGTAGCCGTCGAAACCGGCGTGCTTGAGAACGAGGCTATTGCGGTCAATCGCGGATTTATTTCGCGCGTGACGCGCGGGCGGCCGTGGGCGCGCCTGAAAATCGCCGCCAGTCTGGACGGCAGGACCGCTTTGATGAACGGCAGCAGCCAATGGATAACGGGCGAGGCGGCGCGCAACGACGCGCATCACTGGCGCGCGCGCGCGTGCGCGGTGTTGACCGGCATTGGCACCGTGCGCGACGATGATCCGCGTCTGACCGTGCGCGCGGTCGCGACTACGCGCCAGCCGTTACGCGTGGTGATCGACAGCCGCCTGGAACTACCGCCGCGTGCGCGCATCCTCGAAGGCGGTGGCGTGCTGATCGCATGCGCCGCGGCCGACGCGGCGAAAGCCGCGCGCTTGCGGGACGCGGGTGCCGAGATCGTCGTCATGCCCAATGCGACGGGCAAAGTCGATCTGCCCGCACTGATGCAGGAGTTGGGCCGGCGCGACATCAATGAACTGCACATCGAGTCCGGCCATAAACTCAACGGCTCGTTGCTCAACGAAGGTTGTGTCGACGAGTTGCTGCTTTACCTGGCGCCCTGTCTGATTGGGGATCACGCGCGCGGCATGGCCGACCTGCCGGAGCTTGCCGATCTTGCCGCAAGACGCGCGCTCAGGATCGACGAGTTGCGCATGGTCGGCGGCGATATCCGGATCATCGCCGGCTGGGGTTCTTAACATGTTTACCGGGATCATAGAAGCGGTCGGTCGCGTGCGCGAGGTCAAACCCGCGGCGGGCGGCGTGCGCATCGTAGTCGATGCGGACTCACTGCCGCTCGCCGACGTGAAGATCGGCGATAGCATTGCGGTGGACGGCGTATGCCTGACGGTGGTGGCGCTCGCGGGGAAGCAGCTTGAATTCGACGTGTCGCGCGAAACGCTGGCTTGTGCGGCGGGATTTACGCGGGACGCGCACGTGAACCTCGAAAAATCCCTGCGGCTCGCCGACCGGCTCGACGGCCATCTGGTCAGCGGCCACGTCGACGGCGTCGGCGGCGTGGTCGCGTTCGAGGCCGTGGGTGACAATCGCCGGCTGGTGGCGGATGTGCCGTCGGCAATCGCCAAATACATCGCGCGCAAAGGTTCTGTCGCCGTTAATGGCGTAAGCTTGACGGTCAACGCAGTGGAAGGCGCGCGCTTCGAGATCAACCTGATCCCGCACACGCTGGCCGCCACCAACCTGCACACCCTGGCGGTTGCGGCGAAAATAAATATCGAAGTCGATCTGCTCGCGCGCTACACCGAGCGGTTGGGCGAGTTCACGGACAAGAGCGCATAACATGGCAGTCAGCCCGACCACCGAAATCATCGCCGACATCGGCGCCGGCAAGATGGTAATCCTCGTCGACGAGGAAGATCGCGAGAACGAGGGGGACCTCGTGCTGGCGGCGGATTTCGTCACGCCGGAGGCGATCAATTTCATGGCGCGCTACGGTCGCGGATTGATCTGCCTTACGCTGACGGAGCAGAAGTGCCGCAGCCTCAATCTGGCGCCGATGGTGATCAACAACAGTTCGCCGCTGGGCACCAATTTCACCGTGTCGATCGAAGCCGCGGAAGGCGTGACGACGGGCATCTCCGCCGCCGATCGCGCACGCACGGTGCAGGCGGCGGTGCGCGCCGATGCGGGGCCCGGGGATATCGTGCAGCCCGGACATATTTTCCCTTTGTTGGCGCAAAACGGCGGTGTGCTGGTGCGCGCCGGGCATACCGAAGCGGGCTGCGATCTTGCGCAACTGGCGGGCGCGACACCCGCGGCGGTGATCTGCGAGATTCTCAAGGATAACGGCGAGATGGCGCGCTTGCCGGATCTCATCGAATTCGGTCGCCAGCACAATCTCAAGATCGGCACGATCGCCGATCTGATTCATTATCGCAGCCGCACCGAGTCGCTGGTGAGCCGTGTGTCGGAACGCGATATCGAGACCGTGCACGGCAAGTTCCGTCTCATCGTTTACAGCGACAAAATCGGGCAGGCGACGCATCTGGCGCTGGTGAAGGGCAAAATCAAGGCCGATAGCGAAGTGCTGGTGCGCGTGCACGAGCCGTTGTCGGTGATCGATCTCCTGGACGTGAAGAGCGCGAGCCACTCGTGGAACTTCAATCAGGCACTGGCGGCGGTGAGCCGCGCCGAATGCGGTGTCATTGTGCTGTTGCACCGCCCCGAATCGGCGGC
>JAYVME010000264.1:0-4357 GCA_043759115.1 Betaproteobacteria bacterium
CAACTGGCAGCATCCCGAAGTGTGGAAAGTCATGGAAGACGCGGCAAAGAGGATCCGGAAGGCGGGCAAGGCGCCGGGCATCCTCGTCGGCGAGGCCGACGGCCAGCGCTGTATCGACATGGGCTATCTGTTCGTCGCCGTGGGCTCCGACATCGGACTTCTGCGCACGGGTGATGCGCTCGCCGCGAAATTCAAAAAATAGGTTTTATGCGGGCTGACGCACAGTGTCGCGACTGATTCCTGCATTCACCGCGCTGCTGTGCATCTCAGCGGCAGTGATTTTCTTTCTGCCGCCGCCGGCGGGCGCAACGGTGACGACCATGCATGCCGCGGCGCTGGTGGTCCTGACCGCCGGGCTGTGGGCGCTGGGCGCGCTGCCCGAACACGTCACCGCGCTGGTGTTTTTTCTGTTCGCGGTGGTGTTCGCGATCGCGTCGCCGCAAGTCGTGTTTTCGGGCTTCGCATCGGCGACGATGTGGCTGGTGCTGGGCGGCTTGTTTGTTGCCGAGGCGGTCAGGGCGACCGGGCTCGGCCGGCGTTTTGCCGCGGTGTTGTTCGGCCGCTTTACGCGCACTTACGCGGGCCTCGTGGCCGAGGTCGCCATCGCCGGCACCGCGCTCGCGTTTTTCATGCCGGCCACCGTCGGCCGCGTTTTGTTGTTGATTCCGATCGTCATGGCGCTCGCCGAGCGCGTCGGTTTCAAACACGGCAGCAGCGGGTTCAACGGTCTGTGCATGATCGCCATCATCATTTCGTACCAGAGCGGCATCGGCATGCTGCCGGCGAATGCGCCCAATCTGGTGCTGGCGGGCGCCGCGGAGGCGCTCTACGACGTGCACTTCATCTATGCCGAATGGATGTGGGTGATGTTTCCGGTGCTGTGCCTCTTGAAAGGCGTCATGCTGGTCGCGATGACCTGCTGGATATATCCGGCGCGGATAGAGTCGCAGCAGGCGCCGCCGCCGCTGGCGCCGATGAGCGCGGAAGAACGGCGGCTCGCGGTGATTCTGGTAATTGCGCTCGTCTTGTGGGCGACCGATTTTCTGCACGGCATACGTGCCGGTTGGATTGCGCTCGCCGCCGCGGTCGCGTGCTTGCTGCCGCGCGTAGGTATGTTGTCGGGTGAAGCGTTTAACGACGTGCGCTTCGGTTCATTTTTTTATGTCGGCGCGGCAATCGGCGTCGGCGCCGTCGTCAACGAGTCGGGCCTCGGCGAACTGCTCGGCAGGACTCTGCTGGGTTCGCTCAATATCCAGCACGGGGCGGACTTCACGAATTTCATGGTGTTGAGCCTGTTCGCCACGGTGGTCGGACTCGTCACGACGAATCCAGCGCAACCGGCGGTGGTGGCGCCGCTCGCCGCGCAATTCGCCGAGGCGGCGGGCTGGCCGCTCCATGCCGCGCTCATGACCATGGCGGTGGGTTTTTCGACCATGTTGCTGCCGTACCAGGTGCCGCCGGTGGTTGTCGGCATACGCGCCGCGGGGATGTCGATACGCACCGTTCTGCGTCTGGTGCTGCCGCTCGCCCTGGTCAGCATCGTGGTGTTGCTGCCGCTCGATTATCTGTGGTGGCGGGTGATCGGTTATTTCGGCTGATGCGCGCCGCCCGCTTTACCTGAAGCCGCATCAATCAGAAGGAAATCCCCATGCCAGCTTTGCGCGTTAAACCCGATCTCGAAATGCATTACGTGGTCGATGACTACACCGACCCGTGGTGCGAGTCCGCCGCGATCCTGCTCCTGCACGGCAACAACGAAAGTGGCGCCGCGTGGTACGGCTGGGCGCCGCATCTCGCGCGCCATTTCAAGGTTGTGCGTCCCGACATGCGCGGTTTCGGCGCATCGACGCCGATGCCGAAAAATTTTCCGTGGACGCTCGACATCGTGATCGACGATTACCTCGCGCTGATGGATGCGCTGGGCATCGAGCGTTTTCATCTCGTCGGCGCGAAAATCGGCGGCGTGATCGGCCGCGCGTTCGCCGCGCGTCATCCCAAGCGCGTGCGCACGCTGACGGTCGCGGGTTCGCCGCCGCCGATACGGTCGGATTTGCATACGGTAGCGGCACGCGTGAAGGAGGTTGAAGAACAGGGCATAGAGTTTTGGGCGCGGCGCACCATGAGCGGCCGGCTCGGCAAGGCGTTTCCCAAAGAGGGCATCGAGTGGTGGATCAAATACATGGGCCGTACTTCGGCACCGAGCCAGGCCGGCTTCGTCGGCACGATTAATTTCTCGGACATCACGGCGGACGTGGCGAAAATAAAATGTCCCATGCTCGTGCTCACCACCGCAGAGAGCGGCCTCGCGTCGGTCGCGGAAACGCGCGCGTGGCAGGAAAAGGTGCCGCATTCCGAACTCGTCGTGCTGCCCGGCGATTCGTTTCATGTCGCGGCGACCGATCCCGACCGCTGCGCGGAGGCGTTGCTGGATTTTATTGCACGGCATGGCGCGAAGGACTAAACGCGAAATGCGGTTAACAATGGCAGTTGTTCTAGCCCTCGCCGCAGGCGTGGTGACGGCGCAAGGCTATCCGGCCAAGCCGATACGTATCGTCGTGCCATATCCGCCCGGCGGCGGGACCGACGTGGTCGCCCGCACCGTCGCGCAAAAAATGCATGAGATGCTCGGTCAGCCGGCGATCGTCGATAACCGCGCGGGCGCCAACGGCATCATCGGCACCGACCAGGTGGCGAAAGCGCCCGCCGACGGCTATACGGTGTTAATCACGATTGCCACGCACGCCATCAATCCGACCCTCTACGCGAAGCTGCCATACGATACGCTCGCCGATTTCGCGCCGGTATCGCTGCTCGCCGAATACCCGTTTGTGATTACGGTGCATCCGTCGGTGCCGGCGAAAATGCTCAGGGAGTTCATCGCTTTCGCCAAGTCGCGTCCCGGCCAGCTTGCTTACGCGTCGTCCGGCAACGGCAGCGGCCCGCATCTGGGCATGGAACTCTTTATGAGCATGGCGGGGATCAGCATGGTGCACGTGCCGTACAAGGGCGCGGGGCAGGCGATGACCGATTTGCTGTCGGGGCAGGTGCAGGTTTTCCTCAACAATTTTCTCGCCGCCAATTCGATGATCCGCGCCGGCAAGCTGCGCGCGCTCGCGGTGACCAGTGGCAGGCGCTCGGCCGTCGCGCCGGAACTGCCGACCGTCGTCGAGGCCGGCGTGCCCGACTACGTGGTCACGGGGTGGTACGGCATGTTCGTGCCGGCGGCAACACCCGCGCCGGTGGTCGCCACTCTGCACGCGGGCGCCGTCAAGGCGTTGCGGTCTAAGGATGTGAGCGAGCGTCTGTCGAACGAAGCGGCCGAGATCGTCGGCAGCACGTCACCGCAGTTCGCGGCATTTCTCAAAGCCGAGATTGCAAAATGGGCGGGGGTGATCCGCAAGTCGAAGGTGCGTCTCGAAGCTTTATAAAGCGGCCCCCACCCTGACCCGTAAACGGGGAGGAGCGTTGCTTCAGGCCCCGATCTCGGGACACTCCATCGGGTGGTGTACGCCGTGCGTGAGCTTCATCACCTGCTCGCGCAACCGCGACAGGTACGAATCGCGGATGCCGTGTTTGGCGAGGCAGTCCACCGTCTGGTACAGGTAATCCGCGCCGGAGCCGAATTTGCCCTTGGCCGTTGCCAGGATTTTTATGATCGTCTCGAACGGCAGCTTGCCCGCGTAATGCGCGTGGGCGTGGTTGACGACGAATGCGACGGCGCGAATTTTAAAATCGTCCGCGCGGGCCGCGATCCAGCGCGGCGCGTACGAGCCGATCGCCATTTCGCGCCGCCACACCAGCATCAGCTCATGACGCACCTGGTCCGCGGGAATGCGCAGCGCGACGCCGTTGCAGCAGCCGCCCAATTCAAGGCCCAGCATGAGGCCCGGTTCCTCGACCGAGCCGCGCCCGTGGCGCGAGCGCAGGCAGAAGCTGCGGTGAAATCCATGGACGGTGACGTTTTGGCGCTCGACGTAGTGAAACAGCGGGTTCCAGATCAGCGAGCCGTAGCAGAACACCCATAAATCGTCCGCGGCATTCCAGCCGTCGAGGATGCGTTCGAGCGAGGCGTTGAACTCGTGCTCGGGAACCAGGGGCAGGCTGTTGAAGTTTTGCTCGCGGTTTTTCCGCAGAACGTCGTTTTCGAGGTCTTCGCGGGTCAGCATACTGGGAATGCCTAACACAGTGAAACGCGTGATGCGCTGTCACGATTTTGGCTCAGAACGCGAAGCAAGACACGCAACTTAGTCATTCTAAGTAAGTGGCTTGCGACAATGTGGCGCCGAGACTCGTTAGCCGCAGGCCCGCTTGCGGGAACGGCGACGTAGCCCCCGGTATGTATTTGCGCCACTCGGCC
>JAYVME010000265.1:0-4352 GCA_043759115.1 Betaproteobacteria bacterium
CAAGCAGCTAGCCAGCTTTTACGAGCTTGAACTTCGCATTGCGCAACTGCCGACCGAGAGGGAACGTGGCGACGCGTTCGAGGTTTTCGTCGAGGCCTAAGCGGCCTGTTTGCGCTTGCCGGCACGGGTAGCCCGACGCTTCGCGACCTCAGCTTCGAGATCGGCCCAGCTCATCTCCCGCCCGGAGTCCAATTCGGCAAGCCCCGCGTTGACCTGTTCGACCAACCACTCGGTGTAATCCAGCCCGTCCTTCAATACGAACGGCAACAGCTCATCGGGAGTGCGGCGCGCGTGGCGAGCGACGCGCCGCAGCCGCTTGAGTTGGGAGGCAGGAATGGAAAGCGGAGCGCTCATAGTTTTCCGATTCAATGGCTATCTTACCGGTTCATTCTACGATGGTTGCGGCGGTTCGGAAAGTAAAAGCGGTCCAGCACTTGAGCTCCGTTCGCGTGCGGGCTATGCCTCGCCCTTCCCCCCACCCCTCACCCCCGCGGATGGTGTTTTGCGTGCAACTGCTTTAGCCGCTCGCGCGCGACGTGGGTGTAAATCTGCGTCGTTGAAATATCGGAATGCCCGAGCAGCAGCTGCACGACACGCAGGTCCGCGCCGTGATTGAGCAAGTGCGTCGCAAACGCGTGGCGCAGGGTGTGCGGCGACAGCGGTCGCGTGATGCCGGCGTGCGCGGCATGGCGCTTCAAGAGGTGCCAGAACGACTGGCGCGTCATTGCACCACCGCGACTGGTGACGAACATCGCGTCGGCCGCGCGTTTGTCGAGTATCCGCGGCCGCGCTTCTTTCAGGTAGCGCTTGATCCAGGAGAGCGCCTCTTCGCCGAGCGGCACGAGGCGCTCCTTGGCGCCTTTGCCGATAATGCGCACCACCCCCATGTCGAGGCTGACCTGCGCGGTCTTCAGTGTCACCAGTTCGGAGACGCGCAGCCCGCTTGCATACAACGTCTCGAGCATCGTGCGGTCACGCAGGCCGAGCGGCTCTTCGACGTCGGGAGCCGCGAGGAGTTTCTCGACATCTGCTTCGGTGAGGACTTTCGGCAGGCCGCGCGGCAGTTTCGGCGAGTCGATGTTGAGCGTGGGGTCCGCTGCGATTTTGCCCTGGCGCAGCGCATGCTGATAAAAGCGCTTGAGGCTGGACAAGAGGCGGCTCGTGCTCGACGCCTTGGATTTTCCGGCCACGCGGTGCGCGAGATAGGCCAGCACATCGCCATGCTCGGCGGCAAGCAGCGTCTTTGTATGCCGCGCGTTCAGCCAGCTTGCAAACTGCGTGAGATCGAGGCGATAGCTGGCCAGCGTATTGCGTGACAGCCCGTCTTCGAGCCACAACGCATCGCAGAATTCATCAAGAATCGAGTTGTCACTCATCTTCGGTCTCAAACCAGTGCGGAACCGCCGATGCACGCCGATGAAAGCCGACACAATGGATTATGAGTGATAAGTTGAAAATACTCTTTCTTCCTTGCCATTCCTCATTGCCGACTCGCTTAGTTTTGATCTTATCCGCGTTCATCGGCGTCCATCGGCGGTTGCTTGAGATTTTTTAGATGGCTTCTCGGTAAATGAGCATCGACTCGCGAGCTTTAACGACGCCAGGGCCGCTCAGGTGCGATTGGCAGGGGCATTTTCGTGCTTTAGCAGCCACTGTTTGATTGCAATCGGCTCGCCACCGCGCGCATGCATGAAGCCGCCGATGCCCGAGCTCGCGACAACGCGATGACACGGAATCACCAGCGGAATACGGTTCGCGCCGCAGGCGCCGCCGACCGGGCGCGCAGCACTTTTCAATTGCCGCGCAACGTCAAGATAAGTCAGGGTTTCGCCGCTGGGGATGGCGCGTATCGCCTGCCACACGCGCTGTTGAAACGCGGTGCCGCGATACGCGAAGAGCAGATCGAACTCGAACTGCGGGTCGTCGAGATACCTTTCGATCTGGCGGCAGACTTTGGCGGCGAGTTTATTCGCTGGCGCAAGCGTCGCCGCGCCGCGCGGCAGATATTCGATCTGCGTTACCAGCTCGCCCGCGGTACGGATGCCGAGCACGGCAAAGGGTGTTGCCAGCCGGGCGTCGAATACTTCGCCGGGTGCGGCGCGCTCGATCTTGACACGGCTGTGCAACAGACCCGGCTCATCCACGCGATCACGCGGCAGCACGCGCACCCTCTTTGCGCAGCTTCTGCATGATGATAACGATCACGATCAGCGCGACGCCGATGTAATCGAGCAGAGGCTTTGGATAAACGAGTGCTAAGCCGGCGATGATCAAGAGCCAGCGTTCGAGCACCGTGGTCTTTTTGAACAACCAGTTCTGCACGCCGACGGCAAGCGCCGCAATGCCGATCATCGCCGTCACGCTGACCACGGCAATGTCGCCCCACGGAGCGACCGCGAGTTTCTTGAACGAGCCCATCAGCAAGAGCCCCAGTCCCGCCGGATCGAGCACGAACATGAACGGCACCAGGAATGCGGGCATGGTGTATTTCCACGACTGCAATGTCGTCTTGTACGGGTCGCCGCCGGTAATGGCCGCGGCGGCGAACGGCGACAACGCGGTCGGCGGCGAAACCTCCGACAGCACCGCGTAATAGAAAATGAACATGTGCGCCGCGTAATCCGCCACGCCCAGTTGGATCAACGCGGGTGCCGCGATGACCGCGCAGATGATATAGCTCGCGGTGACCGGCACGGCGAGGCCCACGATCCACACAATCAACGACGTCATGACCGCGGTCAGCAGCAATTTAACGTCGTGCAGCAAGCTCGCCGTCTGCTCGAACCCCACCGCCCCCAGCGCGCTCATGATGAGCTGCGTGCCGGAGTCCGCATACTGCAACACGATGGAACTGAACTTGAGCCCGAGACCCGTCAGCGTCACCACGCCGACGATGATACCGGCGGCGGCACAGGTGGCGCCCACACTCAACATGCCGACCGAGCCGCCTTCGAGCGCCTTGATGAGGCCGGAATTCCACAGTCCCGCACCCAGCGGCTGCTTGCCGCGCAGCACCGCATACGGAATCAATGCGCAATCGACGTGCAGGAAACTGCTGGCGAACGCGACGACGGTCGCCCAGAACACCGACACCGCCGGCGAAAAGCCGATGACCATGAAAAATATGATGGCGACCAGCGACAGGAAATGAAACCAGTAGTTGCGCGTCAGCACGCCGATCGTCGCGTGCTTTTCAATGACGACGTTGGGCATGCCGAACTTGCGCGCGTCGATCTCGACCATCAGAAAGAGCGCGAAGTAATACAGAAGCGTGGGGATCGTCGCCATCAATATCACGTCGAGGTACGAGATATTGAGAAACTGCGCGATGAGAAACGCCGCCGCGCCCAGCACCGGCGGCGAGATGATAGCGCCCAGCCCCCCCGCGGCAAGCAGCCCGCCCGCTGCGTTCTTGCCGTAGCCTGCTTTCATCAGCATCGGATACGCCACCGTGCCGAGAGTCACCGTGGTGGCGACACCGCTGCCCGACGGCCCGCCGAGCAGGAACGAAGCGAGCACGATGGTGCGCCCCGCGCCGGTCGGCTTGCCGCCCATGGCCGCGAACGAGAAATCAATGAAAAATTTGCCAGCGCCCGAATACTGCAGGAACGCGCCGTAAATCGTGAACAGAATGATGAGCGATGAAGACACGTCGATGGCAACGCCGAAGATGCCTTCGAGTGTCATATACATATGCCCGACGATGCGGCCGGTGTCCATGCCGTAGTGCGTCCACGGCGGCGGCAGATATTGCCCGACCACCGCGTAGAGCAGGAACAGCATGCAGATAAAAGGCATGATCCAGCCCGTGCTGCGGCGCGCCGCCTCCAGCACCAGCACAATCAGCGCGATGCCGAGAACCTTGTCCCACGTGTCGGGATCGATCGCGCGCTCGAGAAAAGCGTCGCCGCCGAACAACATGCGGCCGACAATCGCGAGCGAGAGCAGCGCGGCGAGCCAGTCCCACCAGCAGACGCGGTGCCGAAACCGCTTGGCCACCGGGAACAGCAGAAAACCCAGGAACAAAATGAAGGCGACGTGGATGCCGCGCAACACGTGGGTCGGCATGATGCCGTAGGCCGCATAGAGGTGAAACAGCGACATGACCACCGCCAGCGCGGTGGTGAATAGGCCAAGCGCCCCCGGCAGCTTGTTGATCGCGCCTTCTTCTTCTTCGATATACTGCTCGGCCTTTTTCAGCGCCTCGGCGGTGACGACGGGTTCGTCGTGGCGCGGCGGGTGTTGGTTATCGCTCATATTCCCCGCGCCTTAAGGATGAAGGCGGAAGGATGAAGGATGAATTCTCAAGCCCCAAGCTCTAATGCTTTTATTCATCCTTCCGCCTTCATCCT
>JAYVME010000266.1:0-9854 GCA_043759115.1 Betaproteobacteria bacterium
GCTATCGCCAACGCCATCCGCACCACGCTCAACCCGAACCCGGCAGACATCACGGAAGTCATGGGCGACATCGGCAAGTTGCTCGACGTATCGATCACAGGCGTTGACATGCCCGCCACGCCCGCGCCGGTGATGGATTTGTCGAAGATCGATTTCGCGGCGCTGCGCAAGCGGTTCAAGCAATCGAAGCACAAGAACACCGACCTCGAAGTCCTCAAGGCCGCCATTCGTGCACAACTGGAAAAGCTGATTCGCCTGAACAAGACGCGCGCCGACTTCGCCGAGAAGTTCGAGGAATTAATTGAGAGCTACAACACAGGCAGTAGGAACATTGAAGAACTGTTCGAGGAGTTGATGAAGTTGAGCCGCGGTCTCAACGAGGAACAGCAACGCCACGTCCGTGAAAACATGACCGAGGAAGAATTGGTCATCTTCGACATCCTCACGCGCCCCGCGCCGGAGTTGAGCGCGGATCAACGAGCCGAAATAAAAAAGGTCGCTCGCGAACTCCTGAACCGGCTCAAAGAACTTCTCGTATTGAACTGGCGGCAGAAAGCCACCGCGCGCTCTCAACTCAAGCTCGCCATCGAGGACGTTCTCGACACCGGCTTGCCTAGCGCCTATGGCAAGCCGCTCTACGAACAGAAATGCTCGGCGATATTCGAGCATGTCTACGAGAGCTATCCCGAGCGGCATCAGGGCGTTTACGCGGCAACTGTATGAGTCTTCCCGTTACCCGCGGCGCTTGGCGCCGGAGCGCTGGCGCCCGGTTGCGCATCCGATACGGCGGCGCCGGTGTTGGCGGGTGGCAAGCCGCATCGCATCGACGTTCATCACCATCACATCCCGCCGGGGTACCTGGCGGCGTTGCTCAAAATCGCGCCGGTCTCGCAGGTGCTGTTCGGCACGGATTTTCCGTTCCGCCCCGGCTCGGAGGAGGTCGGCGGTCTGACCGAGTACGGATTTACCGCGGCGGATCTGCAGGCCATCGAACGCGGCAACGCCTTGCGCCTGATGCCGCGGTGGAACGCATAGAGTACCTAATACAATGATGCAATGATGGCGCCGCACAGTCGTAACTGTTAAGATTTATAACTACGCGCATCCAATCAGCAGCAGGTCCGAACGCGGCGCAGTCTGCGGCCACCAGGGGGAGTCTCATGAAATCCAGCTTATCGTTCGCAGCGCTCGTATCGATTGTTTTCTGCGGCGTGACCGCGGTCTCGGCGCAGACGCTCGATGAACTGAAGAACGACGGCAAGAACACCGACAACGTGCTGACTTACGGCATGGGTTACGCTCAAAACCGTTACAGCGCGCTCGCGCAGATCAACAAAAGCAATGTCAAGAAGCTGGTGCCGGTGTGGACGCTGTCGCTCGAAAACGAGTTGGGCGAACAGGCGCAGCCGCTCATCTACGACGGCGTGATGTACGTGAGCAACGCGAAATGGACGGTTGCGATCGACGCGCTCACCGGCAAGCAGCTGTGGCGCACACCGGTCGACTACGACCCGGATACGCCGCGTGTCGTGTGCTGCGGCGTGTCGAACAAGGGCGTGGCGCTCTTCAACGGCAAGGTTTTCCGCACGACATTGCACGCATTCGTGATCGCGCTCGACCAGAAGACCGGCAAGGAAATCTGGCGCCAGAAGGCGGCCGAATGGAAGGAAGGCTACTCGCAGACCGTCGCGCCGCTGATTGCCAACGGCGTGCTGGTGACCGGGATCTCGGGGGCGGAATTCGGCATCCGCGGATTTCTCGACGGCTGGGATCCCGACACCGGCAAGCATTTGTGGCGGCGCTACACAACGGCGGGACCCGAGGACAAAGGTTATGACACCTGGGAGCCGCGTGACGCCCATCTCCACGGCGGCGGCAGCACCTGGATCACCGGTTCGTATGATCCCGAGCTCGACCTCATGTACTGGGGCACCGGCAATGGCGGGCCGTGGAATCCGGTCGCGCGCAAGGGCGACAACCTGTACGTTGCGTCCATCATCGCGGTGCGGCCGAAGACCGGCGAAATCGTCTGGCATTACCAGGCGACGCCGAACGACGTCTACGACTGGGACGCGGTATGGGAAGTCATCCTCGCCGACATCAAGGTCGACGGACAACTGCGCAAAGTGGCGATGCAGATGAATCGCAACGGCTTTCTCTACGTGCTCGATCGCACCAACGGTAAACTCATTTCCGGCAAAGCGTTCGAGAAGGTGAGTTGGGCGACGCATGTGGACATGGCCACCGGCCGGCCGGTCGAATCGGAGGATGCGAAAAAACTCCGCGCCGGCGGCACCATCGACATGTGGCCGAGCATACGCGGCGGCAAGAACTGGCCGCACGCCGCGTTCAACCCGAACACCGGGTTGTTGTATGCCAACACCATTCACGGTTACTCGACGTTTCGTTTCACCGATCTCGCGCCGTACAAGCCCGGCATTCGCTACCAGGGGATGGAAAACAAGTACCCGCCGATCAAGCCGGGCGAGGTGGTCGGTCATATCGAGGCGATCGATCCGCTGACCGCGATACCGAAGTGGCGCGTGCCGTTGCACGACTACCAGGTTTCCTCGGCGCTGCTGGCCACCGGCGGCGGGCTGTTGTTCAACGGCCGTCATACCGGCGAATTTTTTGCGATGGATGCGGACACCGGCGCAACGCTGTGGGAATATCAGACCAGTTCCGGCATCAACAGCATGCCGATCACGTGGACGCACAAGGGCAAGCAGTACGTGACCGTACTGTCCGGGCTCGGCGGCCTGTACGGAAACACCAGCCGCCAGCGGTTGCCGAACGTGCCGCTGGGCGGGTCCGTGTGGACGTTTGCATTGTTTGATAAATGATCGTGCGCGCAAAGTGCGCGCGTTTAACCGGAATTACTTTCGAGAGGGGTGACATGAACAAATTTTTCCTGGGAGCGGCGCTGTTCGCCGCATGCGGCGCCACCGCGCTCGCGCAAACGCAGCAGGATCTGGTGCGCGACGGTAACGGTGGCAACACCGACAACGTTCTTACCTACGGGATGGGCTATAACCAGAACCGCTACAGCACGCTGAAGGAAATCAACAAGCAGACGGTGAAGCGGCTGGTGCCGGTGTGGAGCACTTCGCTAGGCAGCAATTACGGCGAACAGGCGCAACCGCTCGTTTATGACGGCGTCATGTATGTGACCAACGCCGAATTCACGGTCGCCATCGACGTTGCCACCGGCAAACAGCTCTGGCGCACGGCGGTCGACTGGGATCCCGCCACGCCGCGCGTCGTGTGCTGCGGTATTTCCAACAAGGGGCCGGCGGTCTACAACGGCAAAGTCTATCGCGGCACGCTCGATGCGCACGTCGTCGCGCTCGACCAGAAAACCGGCAAGCAGGTGTGGAAGACCAAAATTGCCGAGTGGAAAGAAGGTTTCTCGATCACCTCGGCGCCCATGGTGGCCAACGGCGTGCTGATCACCGGCATCTCGGGCGCCGAGTTCGGCATCCGCGGTTTTCTCGATGGGCTGGATCCCGAAACCGGCAAACAGGTGTGGCGTCTATATACGATCCCCGCACCGGGCGAGAAGGGCAGCGAAACCTGGCCCGCGGGGGATGCCTACCTGCACGGCGGCGGCTCGACCTGGATCACCGGTTCGTACGATCCCGAACTCGATCTCGTTTACTGGGGCATCGGCAATGCGGGGCCGTGGAACCCGGGTGCGCGCGGCGGCGATAATCTTTATTCCGCCTCGGTGCTGGCAATTCGGCCGAAAACCGGCGAAATCGTCTGGCACCGCCAGACGTGCCGAACGAAATGTTCGATCTCGATGCGGTGTGGGAATGGATACTCGCCGACATCGACGTCAAGGGCGTGAAGCGCAAGGTCGCGATGCATTTTTCGCGCGGCGGTTTTCTTTACGTGATCGACCGCACCAACGGCGAACTACTGTCGGCGGAGCCGTTCGAAAAAGTCAACTGGGCCACCCACGTCGACATGAAGACGGGCCGCCCGGTCGAGTCGGAAGTCGCGAAGAAAGTGCGCGCCGGCGAGCAGATCGAATTGTGGCCCGGCCAGTGGGGCGGCAAGAACTGGGCGCACGCGGCGTTTAACCCGGAGACCGGGCTACTCTATGCCAACACGATGCATAACTCGCGGCTCGTCAAGTTCGAGCCCGTCGAATACAAAGTGGGCCAGCGCTACGTCGGCTTGCAGAACCTGCCGGCGCCGCGCGAGGCCGGCACGCCGATCGCGCACGTCGACGCCATCGAGCCGCTGACCGGCAAGCACAAGTGGCGCGCGCCCATCATGGACATTCCGCATTATTCGGCGATGCTCGCGACCGCCGGCGGCCTGCTTTTCACCGGCAAGGAAACCGGCGAATTCATCGCGCTCGATATCGACACCGGAAAAACCTTGTGGCAATTCCAGACCAGCTCGGGCATCAACGCGCAGCCGATCACCTTCACGCACAAGGGCCGGCAGTACGTCGCGATTCAGTCAGGGCTTGGCGGCGTCAACGTCGTGCGCATGGGCGAGCAGCTGAAAAACGTGCCGCGCGGCGGCTCGGTGTGGGTGTTCGCCGTGATGCCGAACTAGGCGGGGCGCGCATTCCGGAATGAGAATCTACGCGGTGATCGGCTGCGCGCTCGTGTTGTCCGCCGCGGCCACGGCGCACGGGCAGGAGCAGTTTTCTCCCGACCAGGTCAGGCGCGGCGCTGGCATGTACTCGCAGAACTGCGCGCCGTGTCACGGCCCGCGCATGGCGGATCCGCAGGGTGCGTTCGATCTGCGCACCTTTCCGCCTGACCAGAAAAGCCGTTTCCTGAATTCGGTGAGCAAAGGCAAGAACAGCATGCCGCCGTGGGGCGGTCTCTTCAGCGCCGATGAGATCGAAGCATTGTGGGCGTACGTGATGGCCGGAGAGAAGTAGTAGCGGGCCAGGCGCGATGCAAAAAGAAGTGTACACGCGAACGGCGATCATTCTGCACTGGCTGATCGGCGTCTGTGTGCTAGCGCAGATCACGCTCGGCCTGTGGATGATTACCATACCGAAAAGCCCGCCCGGTGCGCGCGCGTGGTGGTTCAACGCGCACAAGTCGATCGGCATCACGCTCGCCGTGCTGATCGTCGTGCGCCTGCTGTGGCGGTTCGCGCATCGCGCGCCTCCGCTGCCGCTGACCATGCCGCGGTGGGAGCGCCTCGCTGCAAAAGCGAATCACGGGCTGCTCTACGTTTGCATGATCGTGATGCCGGTGTCGGGCTACCTGGGCTCGTCGTTCACCAAATACCCGATACTTTATTTCGGCATGCAGCTACCGCAATGGGGCTGGGATTCGCCGGCGCTGAAAGATCTGTGCAGCCAGGTGCATTTCACGACCGTCGTCATATTCATCACACTGATCGCGCTGCACGTCGCGGCGGCGGTCAAGCACTGGCTGATCGACCGCGACGGCGTCGTTCAGCGCATGTGGTTTGCGCGCCAGCGCGCTACTCGGGCTTGATGTTCGCGTCGCGGATGACTTTCGCCCACTTGGCGATTTCGTCGAGTAACTCCGCCCGCATCGCCTCCGGCGTGCTGCCGGCGACTTCGATGCCCTGCGCCGCAAGCTTGGCGCGCAGATCAGCCTGTCCCAGCGCCAGGTTCGTTTCGCGATTCAGCAGCGCGATGATGTCTTTAGGCGTGCCGGCCGGTGCGTACAACGCGTAGTCCGTAACGGATTCGAAGCCGGGCACGCCGGCTTCGGCGATGGTCGGTACCTCGGGCAATTGCGTCGAACGCTGCCGGCTCGCCACCGCCAGCGCGCGCAGCCGGCCCGCCTTGATTTGCGGCAGATGCGCCGGCAGGCTGTCGAGTGCCATCGAAATCCTGCCGTCGATCAGGTCGGGCAGAAACTGCGCGGTACCTTTATACGGAACGTGCAGGAGATCGATACCCGCCATCTGCTTGAACAACTCGCCGGTCAGGTGAATCAGCGCGCCGGCGCCCGAGGAGGCAAACGTGAGCTGGCCCGGCTTCGCCTTCGCCAGCGCAATGAGTTCCCTGACCGAATTCACGCCGAGGCTGGGCGGCACCACGAGCACAATTGTGCCGTAACCAATCTTGGAAATCGGCGCGAAATCGCGGCGGATGTCGAAGCCGAGTTTGGGGTAGTACGCAAACACGATCGCCTGCCCGCCGATCGGCCCCACCAGCAGGCTGTAGCCGTCGGGTGTCGCTTTCGCCGCCGCCTCGGTGCCTATGGTGGTGCCGCCGCCGGGCTTGTTGTCGATGACTATCGTTTGCCCCAGCCGTGCCGTGAGCTTGTCGGCCAGCGCCCGCGCGACGATATCGACGCCGCCGCCGGCCGGAAACGGCACGATGAACCGGACCGGCCTGACGGGATATTGCGCGGCGGCGGGGAGCGCGATCAGCGCAAGCCATCCGGTCGCTGCGAGCAGACAAATGAATTTTTCCATGGCAATGACTCCTCCGGTTATGCGGCTGCTGTGTTCGTGTTTTTGCCCGCGCGTCAACGAATAACGACACCCCACGGCAGTTCGCCGACTGTGATGTCGGTGATTTTTTTGTTTGTTTCCGTGTCGATGACCGAGACGGAATTCGAGCGGCCGTTGGCGACGTAAAGTTTTTTGCCATCCGGCGTGACCGCCATGTTCCACGGGCGGCGGCCGACGGGGATGGTCGCGATCACGGTGTCGTTGGCGGTATCGATCACCGAGACGGTGCCATCGGCGCCGTTCGAGACGAACACCCGCTTGCCGTCGGGCCGCACCGCGATGCCGTTCGCGCGCTGGCCCGCTTTGATCGTTTTGAGCACCGTTTGTTTCGCGGTGTCGATGGAATAGACGAGGTGGGCTTCTTCCGCCGCGACGTACGCGCGGCTTGAGTCGGGCAGGAAACCGATGCCGCGCGGGCGCTGGCCGAGCGTGATCGACGTGACCTGCTTCTGGGCGCGCGCGTCGATGATGTCGACGACGTCGCCTTCCTCCGCGCTGACGTACAGCCATTTGCCGTCGGGACTGAACACCGCGTGCTCGGGGTTCTTGCCTTTGACCTTGAGATTGAGGGCGAGCTTGTTGGTCGCGGTGTCGATGAAAGCCACACTGTTGCTTTCCTCGACGGCAACCACCACCCATTTGCCGTCGGCGGAAATGCCGACGCCTTCCGGCGATTCGCCGAGCTCGATTTTGGCGGTGATGGATTTTTTCGAGATGTCGATGACGTTCAACGCGCGATGCGGCTGATCGCTGACATAAATCAATTTGCCGTCATGGCTTACCGCGAGGCCCCGCGGCTTGTCGCCTGCCTTGATTTCGCCGGTGACGCGGTCGGTGGCGGTATCGATGACGGAGATGGTGCCGGACTTTTCGTTGGGCACGTAGGCGTACGGTTGCGCCGGCGCGGCGCTTGCGTAGAGGCTGGTCGCAACGATGAATGCGAAACTGTGCGGGATATGCATGGGATTGTTTTGCTCCGTCTCGATTGTGGCGGCAAGTATGGCAAAGAACGCGTTTGTGGTCGAGCGCTACCGCGCGCGCGTCTAAGTGTCATAATTCCGCCTCAGATTTCTTTGGACGTGAATATGCAGTTGGCAGGTTTCCCCTTCGGCGTCACCGACTGGTCGAACATCGAGCGCACCGAGCACACGGGCGCGATATTTTTCGTCGTAGACTGATTGTTAGGAGGACAGCATGACCGCCAACCCAACGAGCCGCCCGCCATTGCCGCCGTTCACCCGCGAGACCGCGGCGCAGAAAGTGCGCATGGCGGTGCGCTTCGCTTACGAGTGGCGCGACGATGCGGCTAACTGGTTCCGCTCCTACGGCAATGAAAACTGGGAATTCGACGGGAACGGCCTCATGCGCCGCCGCATCGCGAGCATCAACGACCTGCCGATCACGGAAGCGGAGCGCAAATATCGCTGGCCGCTCGGCCGCCGGCCGGACGATCATCCGGGACTCTCCGAACTCGGTCTGTGATAGCAGAAGCCGCGTTAAGCCGACCGTGATAGCAGGCACCCCCCCGCCCAAGGGCGAAATCAAACATCTCGCCCGTCTGTGGCGCTTCCTCGCGCCGTACCGCTGGCGTCTCGTTATCGCGCTCGCGGCGCTCGTGGTCGCCGCGGGATGCGTGCTCGCGCTGGGGCAGGGCCTGCGCCACGTGATCGACGCGGGGTTCGGCAGCCACGATCCGCATTTGCTCAACGTCGCGCTTGCCGCCATCGTCGCCGTGTCCACGCTGCTCGCGTGCGCGACGTGGACGCGCTTCTACCTGATGATGAGCGTCGGCGAGCGAGTGATCGCGGATTTGCGCCAGGCCGCATTCGCGCATGTGCTCACCCTGTCGCCCGCGTTCTTCGATGCATCGCGCACGGGCGAGATTTCCTCGCGGCTCACCAACGACAGCGAGCAGATGCGGCAGGTGATCGGCTTCGGTGTGTCGATGCTCCTGCGCAACGGGCTGATGATGGCGGGCTCGCTCGTGATGCTGTTCGCCACCAGCGCCAAGCTCGCCGCGTTCATTGTGCTCGGCGTGCCGGCGACGCTGATCCCGATATTGCTGATGGGGCGGCACGTGCGGCGCCTGTCGCGCGTGAATCAGGACCGCGTCGCCGACGTGTCGGCGCACATCGACGAATCGCTGCACGAAATCCGCACGGTGCAGGCGTACCGGCACGAAGAGCGCACGAACGAGCGCTTTGCCGCGGCGACCGAAGCTGCGTACACGGCGGGAGTGGATCGCATCCGCGTGAAGGCGTGGCTTATTTCGCTCGTGATGCTGATCGGCTTCTGCGCCGTCGGCGTGATCCTGTGGATCGGCGGTCATGACGTGTTCGCGGGGCGCCTCACCGCGGGCGAACTCTCGGCGTTCGTTTTCTACGCGGCCATCGTCGCGGCGAGCGCCGGCGTCGTATCTGAAGTGTGGGGCGAGATACAGCGCGCAGCGGGCGCGACCGAGCGGCTGATGGAGTTGCTCGACGTCAAGCCGGCACTCGCAATCGCGCAGCCGCAGATCCGCCTGCCGTCGCGCGTGACCGGAGCGATCCGCTTCGACGAAGTGACGTTTGCTTATCCAACGCGTCCGGAGACGACTGCGCTCGGCCCGGTTTCGTTCACGATCAGTCCGGGCGAACGCGTTGCATTGGTGGGGCCATCGGGCGCGGGCAAGTCAACGGTGTTCGCGCTGATCCTGCGTTTCTACGATCCGGTCACGGGACGCATCTTGCTCGACGGCGCCGACATCAGGCATTGCGATCCGCACGACCTGCGCCGCGCCATCGCGCTGGTGCCGCAGGATCCGGTGATCTTCGCCGCGAGCGTCACCGAGAACGTGCGCTTCGGACGCCCCGAGGCGAGCGATGCGCAGGTGCGCGACGCGTGCGTTGCCGCGCAGGCGATGGAATTCATCGAGCGTCTGCCGCAGGGATTCGCGACGGATCTGGGCGAGCGCGGCGTGAAATTATCCGGCGGCCAGCGCCAGCGCATTTCAATTGCGCGCGCTCTGCTCGCCGACCGCCCGATTCTTTTGCTCGACGAAGCGACGAGTTCGCTCGACGCCGAGAGCGAACGCCTGGTCGCGGCGGCGCTGGAGAAACTCGAAAGCGGCCGCACCACGCTCGTCATTGCGCATCGTCTCGCGACCGTTCGTCACGCCGACCGCATCATCGTCGTCGACCGCGGCCGCATCCACTCGGTCGGCACACATGAAGAGTTGCTGCGCGCGAATGGTCTTTACGCGCACCTTGCGCGGTTGCAGTTCGTGGCAGACGGCGAGGTTGCGGTGTAGCCCGAAGCATTGCCCTTGGTTTCCCTATAAATCGCGACAAAAGAGCAATTAATCCTCACGGATGCGGCGTAATGGCGATGATCGTGATTTCGCT
>JAYVME010000267.1:0-20849 GCA_043759115.1 Betaproteobacteria bacterium
GAAAAAGAGGCCTGCCCGCTCAATCTGGCGCCCACCGCCAGCACGACGGCCGCGCTCGCCCTCGGCGACGCGCTCGCGGTCGCCGTGATGCAGGCCAAAGGCATCAGCCGCGATGAATTCGCGCTCTCGCATCCGGGCGGGACGCTCGGCCGCAAATTGTTGACCCACGTGAGCGACGTAATGGGCGCGGAAAGCGACGCGCCACGCGTGCCCGACACCGCCATGCTGTCGGACGCGATCCTCGAAATGTCGCGCGGTCGCATGGGCATCACCGCAATCCTCGATCGCAACCGGCAGGTAATCGGTATTTTCACCGACGGCGATTTGCGTCGCACGCTGCAAAAAGGCGTCGACCTGCACACCACGCCGATCGCGAGCGTGATGACGCGCCATCCGCGCACCATCACGCCGGACAAGCTCGCCGCCGAGGCGGTGCAGATCATGGAGCGGCACAAGGTCAACCAGCTGCTGGTGGTCGATGCCGAACAGCATCTCGTGGGCGCGCTCAACACGCACGCATTATTCAAAGCGCAAGTGATCTGACCCTTGCGTGTCGAGCGTTCAGGCTTGCGCGTATTTCCCGCGCCGCCGCGTAACTTTCCGCTCCTTCAATAGTCAACCACTCGGCCGCGAACTATGCAAGCCACGCAATCCGTCCACGCCAAAGCCCAACGCATCCGCCTCGCGATTTTTGACGTCGACGGCGTGCTGACCGACGGCTCGCTCTACCTCACCGACGGTGGCGAGGAAATCAAGGCGTTCAACACGCTGGATGGGCACGGCCTGAAAATGTTGCGCGACAGCGGTGTTGAGCTCGCGATCATTACGGGCCGCACTTCGCGCAGCGTCGAACTGCGCGCGAAAAATCTGGGGATTGAACTGTTGTTTCAGGGCGTGGCGGACAAAGCACAAACGTTTGCCGAATTGATCGCGGCGCGCGCGCTCGATCCCGCGGCCGCCGCCTACATGGGCGACGACGTGGTCGATCTGCCGGTATTGCGCCGCTGTGGTCTCGCGTTGAGCGTGCCGAACGCACCGCTGTTGGTCAGGCAGCATGCGGACTACGTCACACGCGCGCAAGGCGGTCACGGTGCCGCGCGTGAGGCCTGCGAGTTGATCATGCACGCGCAGGGCACGCTGGCGCGCGCGCTGGATGCCTATCTCAAATGATCGATCGCCTGACCGCCTGGTTTCCGATCGTGCTGCTGGCGGCGGTGGCGGCGGTCACCGTATGGCTTGATCGCCAGGTTCAGCCAACCGAGGCCGCGAGCAATGGCAAGGCGCGGCATGATCCGGACTATATCGTGGACAATTTTACGGTTACGCGCATCGGTCCCGAGGGCGCCGTGCGCTATAAATTGAACGCACGCCGCATGCTGCACTACCCGGACGACGACACCACGACCCTCGATGCGCCCAAGCTCGTTAATTTTCGCGGTCCCGACGTCACCGTGACCGCCACCGCGAAAACCGCGACGCTGTCGAGCAATGGCGAGAACGCCTATCTTAATGACGATGTGCGTCTCGTCCGCACTCCATATGAGAACCACAGCGAGTTGACCGTGCTGACCACCTGGCTCCATGTCATACCCAACGACGGCATTGCCAAAACCGACAAACCGGTGCGGATTTACGACGCGAACACCCTGATCACCTCGGATGGCTTAGAATTCAACAACGAAACGCACATATTGAAACTATTATCCAATGTACGGGGCCGTTATGAAAAAAAACCGAAGTAGCCGTCGCGGGCCGACCGCCGTCAACCGCGGCGGGGCGGGGCGGCAGCTGCGGCGCATTGTTGTATTCGCCTGGTGTCTGCTCGCGCCCGCCGCCGCGCACGCCGAACGCGCGGATCGCGACAAGCCGGTCAATCTTGAAGCCGACCAAGTCACCGTCGACGACAACAAGCAGACTGCGACGTTTGTCGGCAAGGTCGTGTTGACGCAAGGCACGCTGCAGATTCGCGGCGACCGCATGGTCGTGCAGCAGGACGCCGATGGATTTAAATATGGCGTCGCCTATGGCAATCTTGCAAGTTTCCGCCAGAAGCGCGAGGGCTACGACGAATATATCGACGGCTACGCCGAGCGCATCGAATACGACAGCAAGGCGGAAAAGCTGCAAATGTTCAACCGCGCCTACCTGAAAAAAGCCAACGACGACGTGCGCGGCAATTACATCTCATACGAAATAGCGACGGAATTTTTTAAAGTCACCGGCGGCGGCAAGCAGGCAGCAACCGCCGCCAATCCGGATGGCCGCGTGCGCGCGGTGATTCAGCCGAAGTCGCGGGACAAGCCCGCCGCGGCGCCACCACCGCTGCCGTTGAAACCGGCCGCTGATATCGCGAATCCGCGCGACATTCCGGCGGGCGCTCCGCGTTGAGTTTACGTTCAATCGGCACGCGTTGCCCGCGCCGCGCGCTGTCGCGGCACTGTGTGACGCCATGAGCCAGCTGCGGGCGGAACAACTCAAAAAGCGCTATAAATCGCGGGTGGTCGTCAAAGACGTCTCGCTCGAAGTGCGCAGCGGCGAGGTAATCGGCCTCCTCGGCCCCAATGGCGCCGGCAAAACGACATGCTTTTACATGATGGTCGGACTGGTACCGCTCGACGGCGGCGAGATCTACCTCGACGACAAGCGCCTCACCCACATGCCGATACACCGGCGCGCCCAACTGGGTCTTTCCTATCTGCCGCAGGAGGCCTCTATTTTCCGCCGCCTGACGGTCGCCGAGAACGTGCGCGCGGTGCTCGAACTGCAAACCGGTAATGCCGCGCAAATCAACACCAGGCTCGACGAGTTGCTGCAGGACCTGCACGTCGAACATCTGCGCGACAACCCCGCCATCAGCCTCTCCGGCGGCGAGCGGCGGCGGGTCGAAATTGCGCGCGCGCTGGCGACCGAACCGCGGTTCATTCTGCTCGACGAACCGTTTGCCGGCGTCGATCCGATCGCGGTTCTCGACATCCAGAAAATCATCCGCTTCCTGAAGAAACGCGACATCGGCGTGCTGATCACGGATCACAATGTGCGCGAGACGCTGGGTATCTGCGACCGCGCCTACATTATCAATGACGGGAGTGTGCTGGCGTACGGAAAACCCGATGAAATCGTTTATAATGACAGCGTGAGAAAGGTCTATCTCGGAGAGCATTTCCGCCTGTAAGCGAACGCGTAGGCCGCGCCCGCCCGGTCGGCGCTACGCTTGCCGGTTCACGCACCTCAGGTCATCTCGAACCTCAGCCCATCTCGCAGCCACCCTCCTTTTCGGGATCATGAAGCACTCGCTACAGCTCAGGCTGTCCCAGCATTTGACGCTAACGCCGCAATTGCAGCAGTCGATCCGGCTGTTGCAGTTGTCGACGCTGGAGCTGAATCAGGAGATCGAAAAATTTCTGCAGGACAACCCGTTGCTCGAGCGGGAAGACGGCCTGCGCGAAGAATCGGTAGCACCGCCGCCGCCCGGCAACGGTGAACTTGCCGCCGCGACCACCGCTCCCGCCGGCAGCAGCGACGCCGATGCCGACACGAGCGCCAGCGATACGCATGGCAGCGCCGACGCTGGGGGCTTCGAAGAGGACTACAGCCATGGCGGCACGCGCGACGACAATGACGAGGCCGAGTATCCGCAGCAGGCCGCCGAGACGGAGTCCCTGCGCGAGCATCTGATCTCGCAGTTGTCGTTGACCCAGATCCCGGAGCACGACCAGAAGCTCATTACGCTGCTCATCGACTCGCTTGACGATGACGGTTATCTGCACCAGGACCTGGCCGAACTCATCGCCCTCCTGCCGCCGGAACTGAATATCGAAATCGAGGATCTCAACGTCGCCCTGCGGCACTTGCAGAATCTCGATCCGCCGGGCGTGGCCGCGCGCAATCTCGGCGAGTGCCTGAAGCTGCAGCTCGAAGCGCTGCCCGCCTCTACGCCGTATCGCGCGCAGGCGCTCGAAATCGTCACCCATCACCTCGAAGTGCTCGCCGCGCGCGACTTCGCGAAGCTGAAGAAGCTCCTGCACTGCGAGGACGCGACACTGCGCGGCATCAAGAACCTGATCACCGGGCTGAGTCCGCGCCCCGGCGCGTGCTATTCGTCGGGTGACACGCGTTACATCGTGCCGGACGTGATCGTCAAGAAGACCAAGGGCATGTGGCTCGCCGCGCTCAACCCCGATGCGATGCCGCGACTGCGCATCAACCGCCTGTATGCCGACATTCTGCAACGCAATCGCGATGCCGGGCACCAGCAGCTCACGAGCCAGTTGCAGGAAGCCCGCTGGCTCATCAAAAACGTGCAGCAGCGCTTCGATACCATACTGCGCGTATCGCAGGCGATCGTCGACCGCCAGCGTCACTTCTTCGAGCACGGCGAAGTCGCCATGCGGCCGCTGGTATTGCGCGAGATCGCCGACACGCTCGATCTGCATGAATCGACCATCTCGCGCGTGACAACCCAGAAATTCATGTTTACGCCGCGCGGCATTTTCGAACTCAAGTATTTCTTCGGCAGCCATGTCACGACGGAAACCGGGGGATCGGCCTCAAGCACCGCCATCCGCGCGCTGATCAAGCAGCTGGTGAACGCCGAAAACGGCAAGAAGCCGCTGTCCGACAGCCAGATTTCCGAGATACTCGGCCAGCAGGGCATCGTCGTCGCGCGCCGCACCGTCGCCAAATACCGTGAGTCCATGCAGATACTGCCGGTCAGTCTGCGCAAGTCCCTGTGAACTCAACGCACCCGCCGCGCGCCCTTAACTGATTTCAGCCCCACTTAACCAAGGAGTGATCCATGAATCTTCATCTGAGCGGCCACCATGTAGAACTCACCCCGGCGATGCGCGATTACGTCACCAGCAAGCTCACCCGCATTACGCGTCACTTTGACCAAGTGATCGACGTCAAGGTCATACTATCGGTGGAAAAGCTCAAGCAGAAAGTCGAAGCCAGCGTGCACCTGCGGGGCAAGGATATTTTCGTTGAATGCCACGATGCCGACATGTACGTCGCCATCGACGCACTGGCCGACAAGCTCGACCGGCAGATCCTCAAGCACAAAGAGAGGAATTTTGAACATCGCGGCGGCCGCGAACCGGGCCTCGCCGACACCGATGATTGACGTTATGCTCCGCGCATGCCATCTTCACGTCCTGACGGCGCGCGGCGATGCCGATGACCTGACATGAGCCTGATAGCCAAACTACTCCCCGTCCAGAACGTGGTGCTCGATCTGGACGTGAGCAGCAAGAAACGCGTGTTCGAGCACGCGGGTCTCCTGTTCGAGAACAACCACAACGTCGCGCGCAGCCAGGTGTTCGACAGCCTCTTTGCGCGCGAAAAACTCGGCTCCACCGGGCTCGGCCAGGGCATCGCCATACCGCATGGCCGCATCAAGGGCCTGAAAGAAGCGGTCGGCGCCATGATCCGCTTGCGCGAACCGATTCCGTTCGACGCGCCCGACGGCCAGCCGGTCAACCTGATATTCGTGTTGCTGGTGCCCGAACGGGCCACCGACCTGCACCTCCAGATACTGAGCGAGCTGGCGCAAATGTTCAGCGATAGCGTGTTCCGGGATCAATTGCTGCAGGCGGCTTCCGCCGGCGCAATACATAACCTCATCGCCGAATGGCAACCGCATGCCGCAAATCAGCGTAGCGCAGCTGTTTGAGGATAACCGTGACAAACTGCGCCTGGCGTGGGTCGCGGGGCGCGACGGCGGCATCAAATCCCTCGACAGCGGCAGTCTGAAAAATTCGCGGGGCGGCCTGATCGGGCATCTGAACTTCATCCATCCCAACTGGATCCAGATACTCGCGCGCCCGGAAATCGATCATCTCAACGCGCTCGACACGGTGACGCGCCAGCAAACGCTGCACCGGCTGGCGACCTCGGATCTCGCGTGTATCATCATTGCCGGCGGCGAGCGCACGCCCGAACACCTGATCACGCTGGCCGACACCATGCATGTCGCGCTGTTCGCGTCTCCGCATGAGAGCGTCGAGCTGATGTGGATGCTGCGGCCGTATCTCGCGCGCGCACTCGCCGAGTCCACCACTGTTCACGGTGTATTCCTCGACGTGCTCGGCATGGGCGTGATGATTACCGGCGACAGCGGTGTCGGCAAAAGCGAGCTCGCGCTTGAGTTGCTCAGCCGCGGCAGCGGGCTGGTTGCCGATGACGTCATCGAGCTTTATAACATTGCGCCGGAGACGCTCGAAGGGCGCTGCCCGGCGCTGTTGCGCGACTTTCTCGAAGTGCGCGGCCTGGGCATACTCAACATCCGCACCATATTCGGCGAAGCCGCACTGCGCCCGCGCAAGAACATCAAGCTGATCGTGCACCTGGAAAAACCCGCCGGCGGCGAAACCCAGTACGGCGACCGGCTGCCGCTCAAACCCGGTGTCCAGGAAATTCTCGGCGTGAACATCAGCAAGGTCACCATTCCGGTCGCCGCCGGCCGCAATCTGGCGGTGCTCGTCGAGGCGGCCGTGCGCAATCACGTGTTGCAGCTGCGCGGTATCGACAGCACGCAGGAATTCATCGCGCGCCAGGCGCGCGATATGAACGGCAGCGAGCAATAGGTGGCCTGACCGGGATGCAACTCGTCATCATCACCGGCCTGTCGGGATCGGGCAAAAGCGTCGCGCTGAAAGTGCTCGAAGACGGCGCTTACTATACGGCCGACAATCTGCCCGCCAAGCTGCTGCCCGAGATGGTCGACTTTCTGCAGGGTGCCGGCTACACGCGCGTGGCGGTGAGCATAGATGCGCGCAGCGGCGACACGCTCTCCCAGTTGCCGCGGCAATTGCATGATCTCGAGGCACGCGGCGTCGATGTGCGCGTGTTGTTTCTCGATGCCAAGACCGAGACGCTGCTTAAGCGTTTCTCCGAAACGCGCCGGCGTCATCCGTTGAGCAGCGGCGAACTCACGGTCGCCGAGTGCATCGAGCGCGAACGCGAGCTCCTCGCCGACATCGGCGGTCTGTCGCACCACATCGACACCAGCGATCTGAATCCAAACGCTTTGCGCGCGTGGATCAAGGCGCTGGTCGAATTCGATCATGCCGGCATGACGCTCTTGTTTCAGTCGTTCGCGTACAAGCACGGCATTCCGCTTGATGCCGACCTGGTGTTCGACGTGCGCTGCCTGCCCAATCCGTTTTACGATCCGAACCTGCGGGCGCTGACGGGGAAAGACCGGGCGGTCGTCGATTTTCTGGAGACCGACGCCAACGTGAAGCGCATGTACAACGACATCCGGGTCTTCCTCGAAAACTGGCTGCCGTCGTTCGTCGCCGACAACCGCAGCTATGTCACGGTGGCGATCGGCTGCACCGGCGGCGCGCACCGTTCGGTGTACTTCGTCGAAACGCTCGCCCGTGATTTCCGTGAAAAATGGCGCGTCCTGGTGCGGCACCGCGAACTGTCCTCATGACCGCCGGCGCCGCACCCAAGGAGAGCGCGCCGGAACGGGCGTATATCTTCCCGCTTAACACCGTGTTGTTTCCGGGCGGCGTGCTGCCGCTCAAGATTTTCGAACAGCGGTATATGGAGATGGCCAAGGTTTGCATCAGCGAAGACCGTCCGTTCGGCGTATGCCTCATCAAGGAGGGCCGCGAAACCGGCACGCCCGCCGTGCCGCAGGACATCGGCTGCCTCGCGCGCATCGCGCAGTGGGACATGCCGCAGCTCGGCGTATTTCATCTGCAAGTCGAGGGTACGTTGCGCTTTCGCATCACCGAAACCGAGGTCGGCCGGAACGGATTGATTTCCGCCGCCATCGAGTGCCTGCCGAGCGACTGCGGGGTCGCGCCCGAGGAAACCATGTGCAGCGAGGTTCTGAAGGCCATCATCGAGAAAATCGGCGCCGAGCACTTCCCGGCGCCACACCGCTTTGACGACGCGGCGTGGATCGGCTATCGCCTGAGCGAAGTGTTGCCGATCAGCCTCGACATTAAACAGCAGCTCCTGCGCATGACCGACCCGCAGGCCCGGCTCTCGCAGTTAGGCGAGATACTGTCCGCGCAGGGCTTGCGGTCCTAGGGTTGATTTTTCGCGTCGCCCGTTTCGCCAAAATAGCCGGGAAATTCGCCCGCATAACACGGTGGCGACGTGTAACTCGCAGCGGCTGGCGCCCGCCGGCGCGGCAGGCCGCGCTGTTCGCACAATTGCTGTACCCGCTCGCAGCATTTATCAGCACTGATGCGCGCGAGGCTGGCGTTCTTCGCCACATAGATGCCCGCCTCCGTCACGACGAAATCCATCGGCACGTCGTGCGGCTGCGGACGTATCGTCGGCAGGCCCGCGAATTCGAAGGCGACCCCGATGGCGAGCGGCGGTGGCGATGTGGCGTCCAGCGTGCGGTCGAAATAGCCGCCCCCATACCCCAGCCGGTAACCCTGCGCGTCAAAACCGTTCATCGGCACAAGGGCGGCATCCGGCACCACCAGCGCGGTGCCGTCGGGAATCGGAATGTCATACACGCCCGTCGTCATCGGCGCGCCCGGCCACCAGGCGCGAAACTGCAGCGGTGTTGCCTTCGCGACCACGACCGGCAAGGCGGCGGCCGCGCCAAGACCGCGAAAATGCCTGATCGCAAAACGTGCATCGAATTCGCCCTTGAACGGCCAGCAAAATCCGACGGTCATGCCGGCCAGCGGCGCGAAGCCCGCTTCGATATGCGCGCTGATCGCCGCGTTCATTTGACGGCGCCGGATAGGCTCGAGCGCCACCCGCTGCGCGATCAACTCCGCGCGCTTTTCCTTGCGCCAATCCCTGATCTCGGGCCATGCTTCAGTCATACTGTATGCTTCTCCTGTGTCGCAGCTGGCTGTCCTGTCGCGCCAGTCTTATACTGAGAGTATCTATGTCGAATAAGTTCCAATCTTATACCGCGCTCGGCGCGTTGTGCATCGTTCTTATATGCGCGGCGGCACCGCTCTCGCGCGCGGCCGACACGCCGGTGGAAATCGAAGTCCCGGCCTGGTTCAAGCACTCGTTTCTCGACCTGCGCGACGATATCAAGGGGGCGGCCGCGGCGAACAAGCGCGTGATGATTTACTTCGGGCAGAACGGCTGCCCGTACTGCAAGCGCCTGATGGAAGTGAACTTCAAGGATCCCGCCATCGTGGCGAAAACGCGCCGGCATTTCGACGCGATCGAAATCAACATCTTCGGCAGTCGGGAGGTGACCTGGCTCGACGGCAAGTCGCGCAGCGAAAAGGATTTTGCCGCGCTGCTCAAGGTGCAGTTCACGCCGACGCTGCTGTTTGTAGACGAAAAAGGCAATATCGCGCTCAGGGTCAACGGCTATTATCCGCCGCCGCGCTTCATGGCCGCACTCGACTACGCGGCACCGCATCGTGAGCGCAGCGTGAGCTTCGCCGAGTTTCAAAAACAATACCTGCCCAACGTGCCAGCCGCGGGGCCGCGCGACGAGCCTTTTTTTCGCAAGCCGCCTTACCTATTCGACCGCCGCAAACCGGCGGTGCGCCCGCTCGCCGTATTCTTCGAGCAGGCGAACTGCGCGGATTGCGACGAGATGCATGCAACCTCGCTCAAGACCGCAGAGACCCGCGAGTTGCTGTCACGCTTCGACGTTTACCGGCTGGATTTGAAAAGCGCCGCTGAAGTTATTGCGCCCAACGGCGCGCGCACGACGGCCGCCCGCTGGGCGCGCGAACTCAACGTGGCCTATACGCCGAGCGTGGTATTTTTCGACACGGCGGGCCGCGAAGTATTTCGCGTCGAAGCCTATGTGCGGACCTTTCACCTGCAGGCCGCGCTCGACTACGTCGCCAGCCGCGCCTACCTGAAGGAACCGAGTTTCCAGCGCTACATCCAGGCGCGCGCCGACGCACTGCGCGAACACGGCGGCCGCGTCGAGGTGATGAAATAGCGGCGCCGCGGCGGGCACCCTGTGGCCGCGCCGGTTTATTGTTCCGCCGCGATCGCCGCAAGTATGCGTTTGACCGGTGCTGGAATCGCCGCGCCCAGTGCATCAACGAGCGGCAGCCACATCACGCCGGGCGCCGCCACCCGCGGCGCGACACGGCTGACGATCAGCCGCTGCGGTGCGATGTCGAGCTTGAAATGCGTGAAGCCGTGCGCGAGCGTCGGCATCGCTTCATGCGTCGCCACCGCGGCGCCGTAGCGCTCTGCGCACAACTCAATGATATCGGCGCCCGCCGCCGCCTCCGGCAGGCTCCACAGGCCGCCCCAGATGCCGGTTGGCGCGCGTTTCTCGAGCAGTACCTGCCGCGCGTGCAGCAGCACGAGCATTTGCGTGTGCCGTTGCGGCAGCAATTTGCGCGGACGCGCCGCCGGAAATTTTTTGATCGCGGCGCGCGCGAGCGCAATACAATCCGGCGCCAGCGGACACGCGTCGCAGCGCGGCCTGCCGCGCGTGCACACCGTAGCGCCAAGGTCCATCAAGCCCTGCGTATACGGCTCGATATTGCGCGACGGCAGTTGGCGCTCCGTCTCCCGCCACAGCGCGGCCGCCACCTTCGCGTCACCCGGGTAACCGGCAATGCCGAAGCGGCGTGCGAACAACCGCTTCACGTTGCCGTCGAGAATCGCGTGGCGCGCGCCGAACGCGAATACCAAGATGGCCGCCGCCGTCGAGCGGCCAATGCCCGGTAATGCGAGCAACGCCTCGAAGTCACGCGGAACGCGCCCGCCGTGCGTTTGAACCACCACTTGCGCCGCGCGATGCAGATTGCGCGCACGCGAGTAATAACCGAGGCCGCTCCACAAGGTCAGCACGTCATCCTGCGCGGCGTCGGCGAGCGATTGGATATCGGGAAACCGTTTGAGAAAACGCCGGTAATACGGAATAACCGTCGCCACCTGGGTCTGCTGCAGCATGATTTCCGACAGCCAGATGCGATACGCGTCGCGCGTGTTCTGCCACGGCAGATCAAAGCGGCCGTGCTTTTTCTGCCAACGCACGACCTTGGATGCGAAATCCGCGCCGCGCGCGGTCCCGGAGATTGACCGGGATTTGCGCGCCAAGTCAGCGCCCAAAGAGCCCTTTGAGCCTGTCCTGCACCTGATCCTGCACCTTGGCCTTGATTTCTTCCTTCTTGGTTTCGACGACTGCTTTCGCCGCACTCGCCGCAATGCCGCTGAAATCGATTTTGTATTGCGGGGCAGTGAAAGGCCCGGATAACTTGACCGGCACGGTCAGGCCTTTCAAATCGCCAAGTTCCTTGCCGCCCTGACCGGCCGCCGTCGCCACCACCGTCGCCTTGACCAGGTAATCGAGAGTCTCGTTGCCGATGTCGATGTCGCCGTCGCCGCCCAGGCGCAGGAGCGGCGATTTGCCCGACAAATCGTTATTGTGCGCAACACCGTTCTTGATATTGAACGTCGCTGTCAATTCGGAAAAATCGGTCTTGTCGGTCTGGCTCGCCGCCTGCGTCTTGTCGCCTTTCAGCGTCCCCAGCTTGGCCTTCGCGTCGCGGATCGAACCGGCGATGTTGATGCCCTTGATCGCGCCGTCGGCAAGCTTGATCGACGCGTTGCCGTTCAACGCCTTCTTGATGGCCGACACGGTGTTGCCCTGCCCGCTCACATTGAACGAGAGATTGCCCCTGCCTTCGAGCGAATCAAAATTGGCCGCGTCCTTCAACAGCGGCCCGACGTTGATGCCGGTCAGATTCTGCTTGATCGCGATCACCGGTGTTGCCGCGGCCTGCACCGACAGCGCGCCGGCGAGCGAGCCCTGATACAGATTCGCCGCGATCGGGCTGACGTCGACGCGCCCGTTGGCGGCCTTGACATCGACGCGCACGTTCGCCGCCTTGACGTTGGCGATCTTAAGCGCGCCAATCTTGATGCTGCCGTTCGCGTTGAGGCCCTTCAGCGCCGACAGATCGAGCGGCTGCTCCGGGCTCTTTTGCTTGGGGTCGGATTTCGGCAGGTAACGGTCGGCATCGAGCTGATCGATATTGATGTCGAAGGTATAAAGCGGAGCCGTAAACTTGCCGAGCCCGACCTTGCCGTTGATGGTACTGTCGTCGAACTTGGTGGCGAAGACGAGGCTCGCATTCTGCTTGGCGAGATCGACCAGCGCGGAGCCGTTGATGGTCGCGTCGATTGGATTCTTCGGCAGCTTCGGATTGTTGATGTTGACGATCGCCGTCAGTTTCGCCAGTTCGAATTTTTCAGCGTCGACGCTGCCGGCGAGCGGGCTCGACACTTTGGCCTTGACGGTCGCGCCGTCGTGCTGCATGTCAACGTTGAGCGTCATCATGGCGGCGGTAAACGCCTTCGCATTGCCATCGAGGCCCGGAATATCAAGCTTGATCGATGTCTTGCCCTTCGCGCCGGTCAACGTCGCATCGAGCGCGACCTTCTCGCCCCTCACCTTGTCTTTCGTCATATTGAGTTTCGGCACGTCGAACTTCAAATTCAGGTCGCCGCCCTCCTGTTTGCCGGTGGCCGCGATCGCGAGCTTTGAAAGCATAAATTCCTTGGTCGCAAGTTTCGCGTCGACGTCGCCCTTTGCACTGGCCGCCAGATTGCTGATGCCCGCCGCCGTCCCCTTCGCGCTGAAATCCAGCCCTTCAAGCGAGTAATACTGCTTCTCCAGATCAAACGTGAGGGTGGTCTTCAACGCGACTTCGACATTCAGTTTCGGCTTGTCGCTTTGCGCCGTGAACGCGAGATCGATCTTGCCCGGCACTCCGCTGGCGATACGGCCGGTCTTGAGATTCAATTTGGACAGCGCGTATTTCGCGCCTGTCGCGTGGTCGATATAAGTGATGGTTGCATTTTCGAACTTCACATGATCAATGTCGATCCTGACCGGCGGTCCGTCGCTTTTCGCCGCCGGCGCGGCCTTGTCGCCGCCCGTCAGATCGTCGAGGCTGAACTTGCCGTCCTTGCCGCGGACCAGGTTCGCGCGCAGGTTCTTTATCTCGATGGTGTCGACCACGAGTTCTTTCGACAAGAGCGGCATGAGCTTCAGCGATACGCGAAAATCCTCGACACCGGCGAATTCCTGGTCGCTCCCGAACTCCGACAGCGACGCCTTGCCGAGGACGGCGACTATGCTCGGAAACAACGACAGCTTGATGTCGCCGTCGAGTTTAAGGGTGCGCTTGGTTTTTTCTTTCACCGCCTGCACGATCTGCGCCTTGTACTGGTTGGGATCGAATGTCGCGGCGACGTAGGCGCCGATCGCAACCACGATGACGATGACACCTGTCAGCGGTAACACGACGAATTTGACGATTTTGTTCATGACCTGTTGACCTCAGGTTGGTTGACTAAGCGGAATCCCGCTACACGACGTGGAGCGGGTGAAGGGAATCGAACCCTCGTATGCAGCTTGGGAAGCTGCCGTTCTGCCATTGAACTACACCCGCGATGGCGGGGATTTTACGCTACTTCAAGACCGCGCCTCAAACCGCGGCGGTTGCGCTTTACCCGATACGGTACGTGAGGCGGGGTTTTGTCGATAGGCGGCCACGTCATCGATTCAGCATGCCGGCGGTAATGCGTGACCACGCTACCGAGGTTTTGCGGGACATGTTATGCCTGTAGAATGCACCCACCACACCACACCACACCACATCACCATCACCATCACCATCACCGGAGCCTCCTGTCTTGAGTCTCATCCTCCGTGCGCTGAAAGAAGTGATCGGCGCATTGTCGGCAAAAAAAGCCGCCGCACGTATCGTCGATAGCGGACGCGTCGCCGCCATTCCCCTACTGGCGGAATTGCCGCACTTGGCGGCGACTTCGCGCCAAATTCTGAAACCATTCTATAAAGCGTACTTGCGGGAAGTTTCTAATTCAGCGTGGGTCATCTCCTTCGAAACCGCCTGCGCGTTGCATGGTCTTTGCACCCTCGTAAAACCTGCCGCGATCCTCGATCTAGGCAGCGGATTTACCTCCGCTGCTTTTCGATTTTATGCAAAAACGGCCTCTCACCAATGCACGGTTCATTCCGTTGACGACGATTCGCAATGGCTGGAACGAACGCGCGGGTTTCTCGCCTCAAAAGACCTGTCGACCGCAGACTTGATGTTGTGGCCGGCATTTCTCGAAACCTCTTACTCCTATGATCTGATACTGCACGACCTTGGCAACATGGCCACGCGCGAGCAGGCCCTTGAGACAGCGCTTGCGCGGCGCGCAACGAACGGACTGCTGGTATTGGACGACATGCATTGCGAGCCTTACGCATCCCGCGCACAAAATACGTGCGAAATGCAGGGCTGCAGCTGGTTCGATTTGCGCGATCTCACGATGGATAGTTTCGGCCGCTACGCAACCCTGGTATTGGCAGCTTGACTCGCCAACCGCTCTTACCAGGCACCGGGTCGAACTCTTACCGCTGCCCTGTGTAGGCGCCGAACGCGCATACGAACGTCCAATCGAACCCCTATCAGCTGCCTGGAATGTTGCCGTTCTGCCATCAAGCAAGTTACCCGAGACCGCCGCCGCCCATAACCCGGATGTAACCCGATCAGAATGGCCGCTTCCGTGTCATCCGCGCAAGCGCGCTGTGGTCTAATCCAATTCGGCGCTCAAGGCGGACTCCATTGCCTCCATATCCACTTCCCAATTTCCAAGCAGCGGGTTGCCGTCCCTGCCGAAGGTAATATTGCGCGCCGGCACGAACCGGTGCTCGCGTTTGCAGGTTCTGGACAGCATGTACATGGACGTGACTCTATGGTGCGGCGTAAAGATCTCGAACACTTTCGTGGTCGCCGGACAAAATGCCAGATTCGCCATGCCGGCCCCGTGTACCGCGACCAGCGCCTGCGCGCCGTAACAAAGATCGATCTGCTGCTGAAAGCTCAACGCGCCCGGCATGTATCGTTCGAAACCATAGCGCTCCAACAGGACGATCAATTCCGCCTCGTTAATTAGCTGGCGCGACGCCGCATCCTGACGGCTCAGGTAAACACGTTCACACCGCGAAGCGTGCCGCCGTGGATAAGCGTCCTGCAGCAGCTTGGGCAGCGCAGGGTGCGGCACCGTCGTCGACGCCAGCAATGACGGCACCAGCGTCATGCGCGGGCGGATCGCCTCGCGATCTCCGACCGGCAGGAGTCTACTCTCGTGCAGACCGAGCAACGCCAGCGATTCCCGCTGGAAGGGCAGTAGAGGCTTATTAACGACTATCTGGAACTTGCTGATATCGACATATTTTATGGCCAGCAGCAATCGCGGCAGATAATCAATCAGCCAGTGATAATAATTGGTATCCCCGCCAACCAGGATTGCGTCTCCCGGGTATTCGGCGATCGCCTTGATATTGGCGTAGCACTTGCCCGCGTCCTGCCGGATATTCTTCGCCTTGCCGAGATAAATAATCGGGGTATGCACCATCTGCTCAAGCAACGCGACGCCAGTCTCCAGAATCGGGATCCAGTCGCCACCGAGGATAATCAGACCCCGGCATTCGGTAATGAACGGCGTTATTCTAATGACATGATCGGCCGCGTCCCGTACCTGGTAAGGCGCAATATCGCACGGGATTTGCCGGTCCGCGAGTGACAACCAGTGCTCGACATCGCAGAATTGAAGCTCCATTTTGGCCTTTCGCCGTGCGTGGCCGGCGGGTCGCGCGGCGTCTGTATAATTCCGCTCGACGAGCGACCCGCGAAGAATGACGAATACACTATCATAGAAGGGGGGCATTTCAGTGGGCAACCGGATTCTGGTCGGCATGCTGGCGGCGGGCGAGAACGAACGCGACCAGGCGATTGCGGCGCTGCGCGCGCAGACACATAAGGATTACGAATTATTCGTCATTGAAAATCGCCCGAACAAGGAAGCGCATGAGGCTTTGTACTCGCGCTTCATGTCTTCGGCGGACCAGTTCGACATTTTTTTCAAGCTTGATGCGGATATGGTGCTGGTGCGGAGCACGGCACTTGAGGAAGTCGCTGATTTTTTTGCCGGCAGCCCCGAAGTAGAGCTTATTTTATTTGAACTCATCGACTGGTACTCCGATTCGCTGATACCGGGCCTGGTCATCACCCGCAGCACCGCGCGCTGGCCCGCGCACCCGGATCAACTGATGGTCGACTCATTCGTCAAGATCACGGGCAAGAACGTGCATGTGTCCGACCGCCAGGCTGCATTGGCGATACACAGCCCCGACCCGTCGCCTTTACAGGCGTTTCGCTTCGGCGTGCATCGCGCGATGAAGGCTATCCAGGATGACCGCGAACCGGCGAAAAAAATGCTCGAAAAAGCGAACATCCATTGGGATATTTTGCGCCGGACCTGGTCGAATTTCCGGGTGAAGGGCGATCGGCGCAGGGGGCTGGCGATCGCCGGAGCGGAACTCGTAATGAACCGCGGCAGCCGGGCGCTCGGCTCGAATTACATGGACAAAACGGTCGCGGATTTCTATGAAAAGCATTATCTGAATGCAACTCCCGAGGCTCTGTCGAATGAACTCGGGACGATCTGGAACGACACGGCGGGCAATACCCGCCGCTGGCAATCCGCTCTCGCTGCCTCCTGACCGGCGCGCCATACCCTGATGCGCTCCTTAAACCGGGCGTTACGCGGGGTGGGCACCCTGCCCCCCCCCAACTGTCAATCGGCGCGCCGCGCCATTCTCACGCACCCGCGGTGAACAGTGCTAGACTGGTCGGCGCATTGTACGAAAAATGCGGCACGAAGAATACGCCCGCCAAGGGCCCGAATATCGGCGGGTAGCGATAATATTCATCGGCTTTTAAACACAGGAGGCGTTATGCGAATTTCCAAAGGTTGGGGGCAATCCGGATACGGGCTGGCACGCGTCACGGGTGCCTTGGCCGCATGGCTATTGATCACCGCTGCATGGGCGCAAACGCCGCCTGCCGCGCCCGCGGCGCCCGCCGCGCCACCATCCTGGCAGCAAGGCCGCTCGGCGGAACAGGGCACTTCAACCCTGCATCCGTTCGCGCCGCATTTCGCCGGCCGGCCGTCGAGCGGATTGCCGCTCGACAAGTTGAAGTTGCCGCCGGGATTCAAAATCGAAGTGTGGGTTGAAGGCGTGCCCGAGGCGCGTTCGCTCGCGCTCGGCGACAAAGGCACCGTGTTCGTCAGCAACCGCAACCTCTCCGAGGTTTACGCGATCGTCGACCGCGGCGGCAAGCGCGAAGTTAAAAAGCTGCTCGCGGGTCTGAAAGCGCCGAACGGCGTCGCCTTCAGCAAGGGCACGCTTTTTGTTGCCGAGCGCCACCGCATCACACGCTATGACGGCATCGAGGACCGGCTCGACAATCCGCCCGAGGCCAAGGTCGTGATCGACAATCTCGATCCGACTTCGCAGCCGGGCCATTTCTGGAAATTCCTCGCGGTCGGGCCCGATGGGAAGCTCTATTTCAACATCGGCGCGCCCGGCAACATCGTGAATCCGAATTACACGCAGGCGGCCATCCACCGCGTCGACCCGAAGACCGGTGTGATGGAGACCGTCGCGCTCGGCGTGCGCAACTCGGTCGGCTTCGACTGGCATCCGAAAACCAAACAGCTGTGGTTCACCAACCACGCCCGCGACTGGGTCAGCGACGAGCTGCCCAATGACACGCTGCACCGCGTCACGCACAAAAACATGAATTTCGGCTATCCGTTCTGCCACCAGGGCGACTTCCTCGATCCGGAATTCGGCAAGGGCCGCACGTGCAAGGAATTCGATGCGCCGGCGCTGAAGCTCGGCCCGCACATCGCCCCGCTCGGCATGCGCTTCTACACCGGCAAGATGTTCCCTGCGGAGTATCACGACAATATTTTCATCGCCATGCACGGCTCATGGAACCGCACCACCAAGCAGGGCTACAACGTCATGCGCGTGATCCTTGACGCGAAGGGCGGCGCCACGATGAAGCCGTTCCTCACCGGCTTCCTCACCGACGAAAAAGCGGATCCGCCGATGTGGGGCCGGCCGGTCGACGTGCTGCTGATGCGTGACGGCGCCATGCTCGTGTCCGACGACTACAACGGAATCATTTACCGGATCAGCTACGGGAAGAAGTGAGCATCCCGCGTTTAATGCGCGGACGCGCGGCGGCGAATATCGCCGCCGCCGCTTTTTCGTTGCTGGCGTTTCTGGCGTGGCCGCGCGCGGTACTCGCCGCCGATCCCGCGGCAGGCATGCAAAAAGCGCAGGTCTGCATCGCCTGTCACGGACCGGATGGCAGTTCGGTCAACCCGGCCGTCCCGTCGCTGGCCGGACAGCCGGCGCAGTTCGTCGCCACGCAGTTGTTGATGTTTCGCGAGGGCAAACGCAAGGATGCGCAGATGTCGCCATTCGCCGCCAATCTCAGCAATATGGATCTGAGTAATATCGCCGCGTATTTTGCCGCGCAGAATCTGACGCCGCCGGTCTACAAAACCGATCCCGCCAGCGCGGAGGCCGGACCGCGCCTCGCCCGGCAATTCAATTGCGTGCAATGCCACGGCGCCGCGCTCGTGGGACAGCAGCACATTCCGCGGCTCGCCGGACAGCAGTTCGATTACCTGCGCACGCAACTGCGCGGCTTCAAGGCGTCGACCCGCTTCGACATGGACGGCCAGATGACCTCGGCCGCGCAGGCGCTGTCCGACGCCGACATCGAGCTGCTCGCGAACTATCTGGCCGGAATCAAATAAAACACGCGCAGCTCGAATACATGATTAAGCTCCCTGCATCGCTATACCTGCTATCCGGATGCGCGCTGGCCGCGCTGGCGCCTGACGCGTGCGCGCAGGAGGTTAAGCGCGCTTCATCGCCGGTGCTGCTGCCGGAGGTCGTGACCAGCGCCACGCGCACCGCACGCGACAGCTTCGACCTGCCGGTCGCCATCGACAGCGTCGACAAGAGCGTGATCCAGGAAGACCGGCCGCAGGTCAACATCTCTGAATCGCTCAACCGCGTACCCGGCATCGCCATACTCAACCGTCAGAATTACGCGCAGGACCTGCAGATCTCATCGCGCGGCTTTGGCGCGCGCTCGGCGTTCGGCGTGCGCGGCATCCGGCTCATCGCCGACGGCATCCCGGCCACGCTGCCCGACGGCTCCGGGCAGGCGGCGTCATTCAATCTCGGCACCGCCGAACGCATCGAGGTCATGCGCGGCCCCTTTTCCAGCCTCTATGGCAATTCCGCGGGCGGCGTGATCCAGCTCACCACCGCCGACGGCCCGCCGGAGCCGACGCTGACCGGCTCGATGTTCGGCGGCAGCTACGGCACGTACAAGGGCAATCTTCAGTTTGGCGGTCAAGCCGGCAGTTTCAATTACAATTTGGGTGCATCGCGTTTTCACACCGACGGCTACCGCGATCACAGCACGGTGACGCGCGACCAGTCGAACGTGAAATTCAAAATGCCGGCGGCCAACGGCGTGGTGACGCTGCTACTCAACACTTTCGATCAACCGGAAACCCAGGACCCGCTGGGCCTTAACCGCTCGCAGATGGTCACCAATCCGCGCCAGGCCGATGTCAATGCCACGACGTTCAATACGCGCAAAAGCGTGCGCCAGAACCAGGTGGGCCTCGTGTACGACCTCGCTCTTGGCGGTGCCGACAAGCTGCAGGCGCGGACCTACCTTGGTGACCGCCAGGTTACCCAATATCAGGCCATTCCCCTCGCCGCGCAGTCGGCCGCCACATCTTCCGGCGCGGTGGTCGATCAGGATTTCGGCTACGAAGGTGTCGGACTGCGCTGGACGCACAGCGTAACCCAGGGCGAACAGCCGCTAACCTTCAGCGCCGGCGTCGACTACGATCGCATGGCCCAGCATCGCAAAGGCTACCGAAACAACAACGGCATTTCCGGCGCATTGAAACGCGATGAAGACAACACGGTGACGAACACGGATTTATACGGGCAGCTTGAATGGAAATTCGCGCCGCGCTGGAGCGCGAGTGCGGGCATACGCCAGAACAACGTGCGTTTCAATTCGAAGGACTATTTCATCACGGCGGGGAACCCGAACGACAGCGGCAGCGTGAGCTACTCCAAAGCCACGCCAGTCGCCGGCATCGTTTTCAATGCGCTGCCGGCGTGGAACATCTACGCGAATATCGGGCGCGGCTTCGAAACACCGACCTTGATCGAGCTTGCGTACCGCCCGGGCGGCGCCACCGGGCTGAACCTCGCGTTGCAACCGGCAACCAGTCTGCACAAGGAAGTCGGCGTCAAAGGCAAGATAGGCAATGCGGCGCGCGTCAACCTCGCACTTTTTCAGATCGACACCAGCAACGAAATCGTCGTCAACAGCGCGCTCGGCGGCCGCACGGATTTCAAGAACGCGTCGACCACGCGGCGCCGGGGCGCCGAGCTTTCCGCGGAAAGTTATCTCGGCGCGGGCTTCGAAGCGTACCTCGCTTATACCTGGCTCGACGCCCAGTTCACTCAGGGGTTCACTACCAATTCCACCAACTGCGTTTCGGCGGTGGCGGGCGTGGTGACCGTTCCGTCGGGCAACCGGCTACCGGGCGTGCCGGCGTATTCACTGTTCGGCGAACTTGTCTGGCGCCATCCCGCGAGCGGCTTCCACGCCGGCGCCGAAGTGCGCGCGAGCGGCAAGATATATGTCAACGATTTCAACTGCGCGTCCGCCGATCCTTACACTATCGCGAACCTGCGAGCGGGATTCGAGCAGCGCGGCAAGAAATGGCGTCTGACCGAATTTGCGCGTATCGACAACATCACCAATCGCCAGTATGTCGGCTCGGTGATTATCGCCGACGGCAACAACCGCTTTTACGAGCCATCGCCGCGGCGCAATTACCTGGTGGGACTGAACGCACAATTGAGCTTCTGAGCGCGAATTGCCTAGCGGCGGCCGAGCTGCAAGAATTCCGTTCCTGACTATTGAATCCCGCCAAATGAT
>JAYVME010000268.1:0-4332 GCA_043759115.1 Betaproteobacteria bacterium
GCATGAGACGAAACAGCGCAAAGCGTATTACGCGTGCGGCCGTCTGGTGCATCTGCCGTATTGGCTGGACCGCTATCGCTGTACTATCCTCAGCCTCGACGTGGATTTTATCGTTGAAAGCGCGCTTGACGGGTTGGTCGATGTTGCGCAGCAATGGGACATCGGCCTGAATATGCGCGATCCGGTCGATTCGCCATGGCTGGATATCATCGCCAACATCATCGTAGCCAATCCGACGCCGGCCTCGCGCCGTTACTTCGCGGCCGTGAAGAACTACGCGCTCAGCCACCTCAGACGGGAACCCGAAGCGTGGCTTGTTGACCAGAGCGCGCTATATTGCGTGCTGAAAATGATGGAGCGCTTTGCCGCGCCGCCGTCGGTGGCGTGGATACCCGCTGGGCAGCAGGCGTGCCTGTGGCATATCGGCCACGCCTACGATCATTTGCTGAACGATCCGCGTTATCGAAAATACGCGGACACGGAAAGTAAATAAAAATTCTCAGTCGCGCTTGCGCGCGACGTGATGTGTGACGGTTTCGAGCACGCGTTCACCGGTCGCGGTTTTAATCTCGGTGCGCACCACCGCAATGGAGCGACCCGCGTGCACCACGCGAGATCTGATGTTGAGCGACTTGCCGTGACCGGGGCTGATGTACCAGGCCGACACGTTCGACAGCATCATCGTCGCGGGCACCGCCGCGCACGCGCAGGCCGCGGCCATACCGAACGAAATGCCGCCCTGCACATGGCCGACGCGGTTGCCCAGATGCGGACCGATGGCGACGCGCATCGCGGCGCCATGCGCGGTGCGTTTGGGCGCACTGCCCCAGAAATGCTGAATGAAAGACCCATGCGCGGAAGTTTTGGCGAGTGCGGTATCGCAGGCTTTGAGTATGCGGCGCTCGTTCGCATCGAGCGCGTTCTCGGCGAGCTGCGGAACCAGGCGGGTCTCCCTGTTCTGCCACGGCAGCGGCGCGAGCGTGACACCGGGCGGCGGATTGAGCGTTACGAATTCGCCGCTCGCGTAACAGACCGCTTTGCCGTTGGCGTAGAGGGTCGCGGATGTCAGCGACTGGCGCAGCGCGGAGCCGCTGCTGAAGCCGAGCAATTGCGCGTCGGCGCTGACCTCACCGGTCGCCGGCGCGCCGGTGAATTGTATCTGCATGTGGATGGTCGCGAGCCGCGCGCCGGGTGCGACCAATACTCGCGTCGAGGTCGCCAGCGCCGTATCCGCGAGTATCGCGAGTGCAGCAACATCCGTCTCGCCGTTGGCGTCGCGGCAGTGCGGACCGTCGGCGATCGCGACGCGCGCGGCTTCACCCGTGACATCGGGCCACCGGATGTCGAGAAAAAAGCCCGGGAAATGCAGTCCGGGAGTTCGGTTGCCGGCGATGCCGCGCAGCACCAGGGCGCGGATTGCGGCGGCGTGAGGATGCGGAACTTTAATCATAGGTCAGTCGGAGTTGATGCCGAGTTTTGCATAAATCGGCCGGATGTGCCGGCGGATAACCGGCAGTTGCCGCGTGATGCTTACCGCGATCAGCACGCAGAATACACCGCCGACACATACCGTGGTAGTCGCGCCGAGGCGGTCGGCGAACAGGCCGGCCAGGAGTGCGCCCAGGGGCGCCACGCCGAGAAACGCCACGGTGTAGAGACTCATTACGCGACCGCGCTTGTCGTCGTCGACGATGGTTTGCAGGATCATGTTGGTCGAGACCGTGACCACCAGGATGCAAAAGCCGATCACGCTCATCAGGATGATCGACAGCGGCAGCCAGCGCGACAGCGAGAGCGCCACCAATGCGGCGCCGACCGTCAGCGCGGCAATGACGATAAAGCGTAGCAGTCCGCGCACGTTGCGGCGCATGCTGAGCAGCAGCGTGCCGGCAACCGCGCCCATGCCCGCCGCGCCGACGAGAAAGCCGAGAGTTTGCGCGTCACCGGAGAATATTTCATGCACGATGGCCGGCATCAATGTGCTGTATGGCGCGGCGGTGAGCGCAACCGCGGCGAGCAATATCAACAGCAACCGGATCGGGATTATGCGCCAGGCGTAGACGATGCCGTCGCCGAGTCCGCGCCACAGCGGCGGGTGCACCGCGGCGCGTTGGTGCGGTTTAACGCGAATAAAAGCAAACGTCACCAGCACCGCGATGTAAGTGAGCGCGTTAATCAAAAAACACGTCGCTTCGCTATAGCGGCTGATCAGGAGTCCCGCGACCACCGGACCGATCAGGCGGCCGCAGTTCGCGACCAGCGACGTTGTCGCCACCGCATTGGGCAGATCCTGCTTGCCGTTGACAAGTTCGAGCAGGTAGGCGTGGCGCACCGGCAGTTCGACCGCGACGCACATGCCGAGAAAGGCGGTCAGCAGGATGATATGCCAAACTTCAATCGCGCCGCTGAACGCCAGCACGGTCAGCGCGATCGCCTGCAGCATTTCCAGCACCTGGGTCGCGAGCATCATGCGGTGGCGGTTGAAGCGGTCCGACCACAGGCCGGCAAAGGGTGCCAGCAGCAGTATCGGCAGATTGGCGGCGAACGCCAGAAGCCCAAGCAGCGTGGCACTCCCGGTCAATCGGTACACCAGCCACGCGAGCGCGATCTGCTGGATCCAGTAGCCGACAAGCGCGAATATCTGGCCGCCGACAAACAGGGCGAAATTGGGGTGGCGCAGCGCGCGTGGCATGATGGGGTCCGTTGATGAGCGGCAGCCGCGGGTCGAGCGGGCGGCGGTCGGACCGCACTCCGGCGGCCGGCGCCGGCATCGCCGCGGGCGCCTACGCCAACAGCGTCCTGAAGTAAGTGATCGTTTCTTTCAGACCGTCGTCGAGCGCTGTGCGGGGCTGCCAGTTCAGATGCTTGCGCGCAAGCGCAATGTCCGGCTGGCGTTGCCGCGGGTCGTCCTGCGGCAGGGCTTTGAACGTGAGCTTTGATTTCGAGCCGGTCAAAGCGAGTATTTTTTCGGCGAGCGCGCGCATCGAGACCTCGGCGGGATTGCCCAGATTGACGGGGCCGGTGAAACCGGCGGCGCTGTCCATCAGCTTGATCAGCGCGTCAACCAAATCGTCGACGTAACAAAACGAGCGCGTCTGCGTGCCATCGCCGTAGAGGGTGATGTCCTCGTTTTTCAGCGCCTGCACGATGAAATTGCTCACCACGCGCCCGTCGTTGGGGTGCATGCGCGGACCGTAGGTGTTGAATATGCGCGCCACCTTGATGTCGAGCCGGTGCTGGCGGTGATAGTCGAAGAACAGCGTTTCGGCGCAGCGCTTGCCTTCGTCGTAACAACTGCGCGGACCGATCGGGTTGACGCGGCCCAGATAGTTTTCGGTTTGCGGGTGAACTTCGGGGTCGCCGTACACCTCCGAGGTGGACGCCTGCAAGATGCGCGCCTTCACGCGCTTGGCGAGCCCCAGCATATTGATCGCGCCGTGCACCGAGGTCTTGGTGGTCTGCACGGGATCGAACTGGTAATGCACCGGCGACGCCGGGCACGCCAGGTTGTAGATCTGATCGACTTCGACGAAGAGCGGGAAGGTAATGTCGTGGCGCAGAATCTCGAAGTACGAATTGCCGGCAAGGTGCGCGATATTCTGCTTGCTGCCGGTAAAGTAGTTGTCCACGCACAGCACGTCGCGCCCGCCCGCAAGCAGCTTTTCGCACAGGTGCGAGCCGAGAAAACCGGCGCCGCCGGTAACCAGAATTTTTTTCAAGCGTATTCCTCTGTCCTCTCTGCCGCCGCTTTACGCCACTACGCCTAGCGCGGCAGCCTGAGATTGTATGTGAACGGGCCCGGCATGGCTACGCAGCCGGTTCTGCTATAGTGACGACAAGTATCGCGCGTCGTTGCAATGCCAAGCCTGGTCCAACAAGTTGCCGCGGTTCCGGCGCTCCGGGCGTCCCCAGTGATGAACATCCATCGTATTTTTCTTATCGTGCTGATGCTGGCGGGTGGCGGGGCGGTTAACCGTCACGGGCGTGCATAATAGCGACTTTTCCGGGAGGAGTTTCAATGAAAATCGCCGTCATTGATGACTATCAGGACGCGTTTCGCCAGTTGACGGGCTTTGCGCGGTTGAAGGGCCACGAAGTCGTGGTGTTTAGAGACACCGAGAAAGATCCCGCAAAGCTCGCCGCGCGGCTCGCCGACGCCGACGCGGTGTTGCTCACGCAGCAGCGCTCGCCGTTTCCGCGCGCGGTCATCGAGAAATTGCCCAAGCTAAAGCTGATCGCGCAGACCGGACGCAATACCAACCATATCGATGTTGCCGCGTGCACGGAGAAGGGCATCGTGGTCGCCGCCGCCGGTAGCGGCACGCCGCATGC